>CBDUYG010000053.1:0-11917 GCA_965371385.1 uncultured Myxococcales bacterium
CGGGGAGCCATTCGGGGAGCCATTCGGGGAGAGTCGATGAGTGACGAGAATCCCACCACGCCCTCCATCTCGATCGGAGATCTGGCTGAGCTGCGCGCCAAGACCGAAGCGGTCGCGAGCCTGCTCGGCGGTGAGCTGGCCGAACATCTCCAGACGATTCGCCCCCTCGCGAGCCCCCGGCAGGTGCTGGGAAGCCACGTCCGCGGAGGCGGCGCCAACGACGCCGACCACGGAGACCGGGCCTTCGATCAGCTCAAAGAGATTTTCTCGCTGGTCGCGGGCAAGCCCTTCGCCCTCTCCAAGGAGATCGCCGAGGATCCGATCTCGATCGAGGGCAAGCTCGAAATCCATCCGTGGGAATACTCCCATACACTCGATGACGGGAAGAAGGTCATGATGACCTCGCCTCTGCGCTGGATCCTCTGCTTTCACTCCGGCTACTCCCCCTCCGAGCTGCGCGGACTGCTGGCCACGAAGGCCAGCCGCCGCACCGATGACGTGCGCCAGTTCGTTACCAGCGCCATCGCCCTGCAGATGCTCCTGACTGCGAAGCCCAACATCACGAAGCTGCTCCACGACCTTCGCTTCCAGATCGATATCGGGCCCGCCGACGGCTTCGGCGAGCTCCCGATCGTCTCGATCGGCGCCTGCGTCCCCTCGTTCCGGCCCGAGGACGAGCTGATCCGCACCGCCACCCAGTTTTCCGGCGTTTCGGCCTTCATCGAGCTGATCGATCTCGAAGCTCTGAGGAGCCTGCGCGATCCCCTCAAGGATCAGATCGAATCCGTGATCTAGTCCGGCGACGTACTGACCTTCCATTGCACTCCCTACGCGGCTCCGAGACGCCCACTCCCCACTCGGCCCGGCTGTGCGTTCGCCGCTGAGCAGCGCTTGCATCTGCACCTACACCTGCATTCGCCTAGGAAATCGTGAACGCGAAGTCGCCACTCGAATCGATCCCCACCTCGATCTTTCCGAAGTCCTCGCCGAGCGCCATCTTCTCGAGCACCTGAGCCGACATCTGGGGCAGCAGAGCGTGGGTCAGGATCTGGTCCACCGCCCGGGCCCCGCTCTGGGCGTCGTGGCAGCGCGAGACGACCGCCTCCACGATCTCGTCCCCGGCGATCAGGTCGGCGCCGTGGTTCTCCTTGAATCGCTTGATGATCCGGTCGAGCTGGAGCCCGGTGATCGTTCGCAGCATCTCCTCGGAGATCGGGAAGAAGGGAATCACGACCAGCCGCCCGATCAACGCCGCCGGGAAGTGCTCGAGCAGCTGCGGGCGAATCGCCTCTGCCAGCCCCTCGGGCTCGGGCGCCGTCTCGGGATCCTCGCACAGGCTCATGATCGTGTCGGAGCCGACGTTCGAGGTGAGCAGGATGACGGTGTTCTTGAAGTCGATCTCCCGCCCCTCTCCATCCTCGAGCGTTCCCTTGTCGAAGACCTGGAAGAAGAGCTCCATCACGTCCGGGTGGGCCTTCTCGACCTCGTCGAGGAGCACCACCGAGTAGGGTCGGCGTCGCACGGCCTCGGTCAGCACGCCCCCCTCACCGTAGCCGACGTAGCCCGGCGGGGATCCCTTCAGGCTCGAGACGGTGTGGGCCTCCTGGTATTCCGACATGTTGATGATGACGGAGTTGCGCTCACCACCATAGAGGGTATCGGCCAGGGCCATGGCCGTCTCGGTCTTGCCGACGCCGCTCGGTCCGGCAAACATGAATACGCCGATCGGCCGCGATGGGTTGTCGAGCTGGGCGCGCGAGGTTCGGATGCGCCGGGAGATCGCCTCGAGGGCATGGTTCTGGCCGATCACCCGCTCGGCGAGGGTGTCCTCGAGGGTGAGGATCGTGCGGATCTCGTCGGCGACCATCTTGCCGATCGGGATGCCCGTCCAGGATGAAATCACCTCGGCGACCGCCTGGCTGTCGACGGCGTAGAGCACCAGGGGCGATTCGCCCTGGACCTCCTCGAGCTCCTGGCGCTTGGCCTCGAGCTCATCGCGCAGCCTGGCCGACTCATCATCGCTTAGCGCCGGCTGCGCCGCCCCTTCTTCCTTGGCAGCAGAGCCTTCCGCGGAGGAAGAGCCCTCAGCGGATGAAGAGTCTTCCGCTGATGAAGAGTCTTCCGCTGAAGAGAGGCCGACGCCCGCGCTGGCTTCGAGGCGTGAGCGGATGTCCTGGAGCTGAGCGACCAGCTCCTTCTCCTTCTCCCACTGCTCCTCCAGGCCTGCGAGCTCCTCCTTCGACCCGGCGAGACCCGTCTCGATCTCGCCCAGACGAACCGAGTGGTCCGTTCCGGTCACCTGCTCGCGCTTCAGGATCCCCTGCTCGCGGTCGAGGTTCTGGATCGTTCGGCGGGCATCCTCGATCGCGGCGGGCACCGAGTTCTGTCCGACGGCAACGCGCCCACAGGCGGTATCGAGCACGCTCACCGACTTATCCGGGAGCTGGCGGGCCGGGATGTAGCGATGTGAGAGACGCACCGAGTCGACCACGGCTTCGTCGAGGATGCGGATTCCGTGGTGCGCCTCGAGCATCCCCGTCAGGCCGCGCATCATCTCGATCGCGCTCTCCTCGGTCGGCTCCTCGACCTTGATCACCTGGAAGCGCCGGGTGAGAGCGGGATCCTTCTCGAAGTACTTCTTGTACTCGGCCCAGGTCGTGGCTGCGATCGTGCGCAGCTTGCCTCGGGCGAGAGCGGGCTTGAGCAGGTTGGCGGCGTCGTTCTGGCCCTCGGCGCCACCGGCACCGATCAGGGTGTGGGCCTCGTCGATGAAGAGGATGATGGGCGTCGGCGAGGTCTGCACCTCTTCGATCACCTGCTTGAGACGGTTCTCGAACTCGCCCTTCACGCCGGCCCCGGCCTGGAGGAGTCCCAGGTCGAGACTGCGCAGCGACACGTTCTGAAGGCTCTCCGGGACCTCACCCGCGGCGATCTTGAGCGCAAAGCCCTCGACGACGGCCGTCTTGCCGACCCCGGCCTCACCGGTGAAGATCGGATTGTTCTGCTTGCGCCGGGAGAGGATGTCGACGATCTGGCGAATCTCCGCATCCCGGCCCAGCACCGGATCGATCTCGCCATTGCGCGCCTGGGCGGTGAGATCGACGGTGTACTGATCGAGCGCCGGCGTCTTGCCGCCGGCTCTCGCCCCGCCCGCGCCCGGCTGGGAGAGATCACGCTGGGCTGCCCCGCCTGCGATCGCACCCCCTTCACCGTCCTCGACCGAGCCATCGACGATCTTCAGGAAATCCTTGGCGAGGGCCTCGACGTTGATCCGGCGCAGCTCACTGTGGATGTCGAGCAGGCGCCGACTCGTGCGCGGGTCCTGGAGGGCTGCGAGGAAGAGCGTGCCGGAGCGGACCTTGCCGAGGTCGTAGTTGATCGACGAAAGAACCCACGCCTCCTGGGCGAGCTTGGCGATGTTCTCGGAGAGATCGGGGCGGCGCCCGTTTCCCGTCTTCATCGCATCGAGAGCCCGGCCGATATCCGCGAGACAGCGGTCGGGGTCCACATCGGAGTCCTTGAGGATCTTCGGAATGTCGCCCGCCGACTCCTCGAGCAGCTTGCCGAACCAATGCTCCATCTCGACGTCGTAATGGGTCCGCGACATTGCGAGTCCGGCGGCTCCTTCGAGAGCGCGGCGGGGGGTGGATCCGAGCCTTCCGATGAGAGAACGAAGATCGATGCTCATGAGTGTGTCTCCATGGTTGCGTGTTCGGGATGGGGAGCTCCGCTCGATGGGATCGAGAAGAACGAGTCATATTGGGGATCGATCAGCGCGTCCTCGGCGGGCTCACTGCGCTCTTCGCTCCCGATCCAGGTCGACCAGCCGAGACGAGGTGAGTCGGGCGCGGGCGCGCCGATGCGAAGCATGGGAACATCCGGAGCAGCGAGGGAGAGCTGCACCTCGTAGTCGAGCTCCTCACCGACCGCGAAGTGAACAAGCTCGGAAAGCCGCCGGAAGCCGCGATTGTGCGGCAGGAACTCTTCGTAGGCTTCGCGCTCGAGGGGACCCATGCGAACCCGGAACTTCGACTGCACCAGGGTGATCTCCCCGCCGATATAGAGATCCATCCCAAGCCCGCTGTTGGACCGGCCCAGGGCGTTGCGATCATCGACCTCGATCTCGTAGGTCGTGGGCAGGAATTGTTCGATCGAGACGGGAACGTGGAAGATACTGCGAAGAACGCTTTCGAGAGCCGAGGCGCTGATGGGCCGCATCGCGAGCAGCCCCGCGCGGCCGACCGTCATGCGGTCGTCCAGGTGCATGCGATCTGCCAGGCCCGGCGTCCCCAGCCCGAGCACACCGAAGACCGTGTGCTCGAAGGCGTTGTCCCGGCCCCGTTCGATCGCGAGCACCGGTTTATTCTTCTCCCGCGCCCGGAAGAAGAGGGAGACCATGCGGTGATTGAAGATATCGATGAAGTCTCGTAGGACGGGGTTCTTCTCCCGGGTCGCGAGTCGATGCACTTCCTCGCAATAGCGACGCGGGAGCGCCCCCCAGCTGGCCAGGGTCGCCGCGCCCATGAAGTGAACGAGCAGATCGGCCGGCCGGCCATCCTCGGAGGCGTGGGCGTCGGAGACGTCGGAGATCGGAAAAACCGAAGAGGTGTCCGAGCGGAAGCGAACGATCTCGTCCCGCGGATCCGAGTCTCCACCTACGGGGACTCGATCCGGCCAGATCTTTCGTAGGAGTCGAACGGCCTGGAGGAAGTCGAAGCGGCCGGTCTTCTCCAGCAATAGCTGCTTCAGAGAAGCTGCTTCTCTCCCGCTCTCGGCGGCCATCGTTTGAGCACCCCTTCGCGATGTTGACATCTCGCGACCATCTGGTTGAACGAATTGATGGAGCAATAGAGCCCGAGGAAGACCTCGAGCACCGAGGCAAAGAGAAAGAGCCCCGTCCCCGTGTATTTGTTCGAATCGAACGTCAGCCCAACCTCGAGCCCTCGCGCGAAGCCCGACTCAGGACCGCTCCCCATCCGCCGAACGACCCGGCGCGACTCGAGGGAGGTGAGACCCGCAATACGCTGGCGTGTCACGGGCGAATCGGCGAAGTCGTAGAGCTTGAGAATCTCACGCAGGGCATCGAGCCCGCGATGCGCCCGGCCGGATCCCCGATGCGCGTCGTCCTCGGTGATCGAGAGGTAGTTGAGCGCAAGATGGGAGACGATCCGCCAGCGTGAGCTCGCACCCGACGGCGGCGGCAGGGGCGGTGTCGGCTTGCGCAGACAACAGACCCGGGTCACCGAGGGATAGCCCTCGAGGTCGAAGTCGCCGTTCGGGTCGCCAAAGGGAAGACGCGAGGGCAGGCTCCGATTGGAGCAAAGAGCCCTTACGTGAAGGACCTCGCTGGGAGGAAGCATCGGATCGAAGTTCTCGTCGATCAGCGAGAGGTAGAAGTCCGTACCCGCATCCCCCTTGCGAATCGACTGGCGCCGGGAGCCGCTCCAGAACGCCGTGGCCTCCGATTCCCCGATACCGTGACGCAGGCGATAGATCGGGTCGTAGCGCACGACATCCGAGCTGCCGATCGCCGTGCTCGACACGTCCAGGATCGAGTAGACCTCGAAGGCATGAGGAGAACGGTTGTCCGGGATGACCGGGTACTCGACCGAGGTGTGGGTCATGCGGATCGGATCCGCCTCGTGCTCGAAGAGGTTGATCACCGGTGTGCAACCGAGCTGGAGCTGCTCCGGGGCGATGCGCAGGTCGATCTCTCCGACCGTCTCATCGAGCAGAACCGAGATGTCGACATGATCGCTGTTGATCCGGGGAAGGTGCTGCTCGAGCCCGGCGAGCTCGACGAACATGAACTTCTCGGGAAACGCGAAGTACTCCTGGAGCAGACGATAGCCGAGGAAGGACTCCTCGGGATAGACGAGCATCCCCTCGTCGCGCTTGAATCCCACCGGGCGAACGAACTCTGCAGGAAGGACGAACGCAGGAGTGCCCGGCCCCGACTGGATCGCGAGTCCCCGTGGATCGCGCAGGAAGAGCTCGTAGATCCGGTTGAGGACCCCGCTCTCGGCGTCGAGGAAGAATCGCAGGCTATCGATGGGAACATCGGAGAAGGGGGTTCCATCGCTGGTCTTGAGACGAATTCGCAGGGCCGCGCGGGCCTCGACGGGCAATTCCGATCCGAGCGCGGTCGTGGTGACGACCTCGACGCTCTCGACCTCGATGGGCCACAAGGTCACGGGCTGGGTGGTACGAAACCGGCAGCGCACGTCGTTCACGGGCCTCGAGTAGAGCGAGGCGTTCTTGTCCACCGAAAGACCCGTGGGAGGGATCGAGGCGGGATCGGCGCTCAGCTGCACGATCGACATCGAGGGAACGGGGCAGAGATAGTGGGGATAGAGGACCCCGAGCAGGGCCTCGCTCACATCCGCAAAATCGTCGCTCAGGCGCATCTGGATACGTGCAGCCAGCATCGCGAACGACTCGATCAGGCGTTCGACGTGGGGATCCTCGCAGCGATTGGCCTCGAGGGAGAGCCGGCTCGCGACCTCCGGATAGCGCTCGGCGAAGTCTCCGGCGCTGCGCCGGATGAAGCTGAGCTCACGCTCGTAATAGTGGAGCAGCTCGTCCCGCATCAGAACTCACCACTCACGCGAATCTCGTTCGTCGTCATGTCCATGTCGCTGTTGAAGGTGACCGGCTCCCGGATCGGATCGACGTTGAGGATCCCGTGGATCCGAAAGCCGACGCTGAAGTCGTCCACGCCGCCGGCCGGCAGCACCTCGACCCTGATGCTCTGGGGCTGGAGGCGCGGCTCGAAGCGGCGGATCGCCTCCGTGATGTATTCCCCGATCCGACCTGCGTCCTTACCACTGCGCCAGGAATAGGTCGAGAGGTCGGGCAGGCCGTAGGTGAGGTTCGACTCGCGCGCCTCCTTGAACTCCTCGAGATCCCAAGGGCACCAGCGCCTGCTGTTGAGCAGCCACTCGAGGTGCAGGGCCACGGAGTCGCGCAGCTCACGCACCCCCACGTAGCCGTACGAGCTGCTCGAGGCGCCGCTGCCCTCGCCTGCGATCAGCCGATCGAGGACCGATCCGCGCAGGACATCGTCCTTCCAGGAAGAATCAGCCACTGGTGCTCTCGCCCGAGTCCACAGTGTCGAACTCCAGCGAGCGAACCTCTCGAAGAGCGATCTCAGGCGTGTCGTCGCCATCCGCCATCATCAACAGCTTCTGCCCGACGCCACGATGCCCCAGCCCCTCGATCTCGAGCCAGTCGGTCATCTTGCCGGTCTGTACCAGACCGTCTGACGACAGATGGGTTCCTTCGTAGAGCGCCGGGATGTAGACCTGGGCCTCCGCTCCGCCGACGTCCTCGATCTCGGCGGGCATGAAGAGGAGATCCAGCAGGTGAGCGGGCTCGTGGATCTCGATCTTGCGGATCTGTGCGAAGGGAATCCAGAGATAGGTGTCTCCGGCGTAGACCTCGAGGACCGATCCCAGCAGGTCGTCGGAATCCCGGATTGCATCGAAGCGCTGGCCGTTGAGCTTTCCGGGCCGGCCGGACTCGGTCTCGGCCGCCCGGTCGAGATGGGTATTCGCAGCGCCCGTGTCTCCCCGCCGCAGGGCCAGGATCGCCTCGAGGCGCTCCTCGACGTAGCGGGGACAATCCGGCGGAAGCAGGGGCTTGGCGTCTTCGTTGTAGACCTTTCGCCGCTGCAGCTCGGCGATCAGCTGATTGCGGTAGATGTTCGTCGCCATGGCCAGCTCGGCGTCCTGCTTGCCCATGGTGTTGAGCTGCAGGAAGGCGCGATCCAGGTTCCCCGCGAAACAGAGGAAGACCGAGAGCGCATAGCGGGCGTCGAGATCCGAAGGATTTGCCTTCACGACCGCGTTCTGCGTCTCGATCGCATCGCTCAAGCGGCCCTTCTCGAATAGCTCCCGAGCGTTCATTCACACCCCCTCGACTTCCCCGAAGTAACGTCGAGGCAGCGGCGAGGTCGCATGACCTCCCCGCTGCCTCGATCATCTCGGGCGGGCTGGAGCAGCCCTCCGGCCGCTCATTCCGTTCGAATCCGGATCCGGCGGATCAGGCCTCGATGTTCTGCTCGCGATCCCAGCCGGCGTGCATGTCACCTGCACCCTTGCCCTGCTTGTCGAGCTTGGTGAAGTCCCACTTGATGACGCCGTAGTTGATCGTGCCAACCTCGACGGTTCCCTCGCCGTCTGCACCGGCGGAGTGGGAAATGCTGGTGATGAAGCAGTTGGTCAGCGTGTACTTCAGATACGCCGCCTTCTCCGAACCCGTCTGGCGCACCACTTCGATCTCTACGTCGATCGGGGTGTTGAGTAGGCAGGCTTTCGTCATGTCCATCGACGCCCCATCCATCAGCTTGGTGAAATCGATCTCGTAGTGCTGGGGACGGCCGACGTTGGCGCCACCCTCCTGATCCCGCTCGCCGCTGACGGTCGACTGGAGTCCGTGATTGATCGACATCAGCTTGCAGTAGCCGACGTGGGCATCATCCTGCGCCGACCCCTCCATGTCTCCGAACTTCGCGTAGATATTGTCTCCCATTTGATTGACTTCCCCTTTGTGGGCCGATTAGGCCGTCGATTGACTCGCATCCTTACTGCCATGTCGTCAGTGTTCTTGCTATTGGATCACCCACCCGCCGGAGGCGGCAGATCGGCAACCAGTCGCAGCGACACTCCCAGCTCCTCCAGCTGGAAGTGAGGCTTCAGGTAGGCAATGGCCTTGTAACATCCGGGCTTGGATTTGTCGTCCACGACGTCCACCCGAGCCTCGCGCAGCGGCTTCGCTGCCTTTGCTTCTTGGGGAGCGTCATCCTGGGCGAGCACGTAGTTGGTGATCCAGGTATTGAGAAAGCTCTCGCACTCGGTCTTCGACACGAAAGAGCCCACCTTGTCCCGACAGATCGACTTGAGGTAGTGGGCGATGCGCGAGGTGCACATCAGGTACGGGATCTGGCTCGAAAGCTTGGCGTTCGCAGTCGCGTCGGCCTTGTCGTACTTCTTTGGTCGCTGCACCGAGTTCCCACCGAAGAAGGCAGCGAAATCGGTATTCTGGCAGTGGAGCAATCCGATGAACCCGAGATCGGAGAGCTCCTTCTCCCGGGTATCCGGGATCGCGATCTCGGTCGGGATCTTCGCGCTCACGTCCCCTTCCTCGGTCTTGAATGTGTGGACCGGCAGATCCTCGACCAGTCCGCCTCCCTCGGGCCCACGAATCGCGACGCACCAGTGGTTCTTTGCGAACGACGCGGTGAGACGATTCGCATAGTCGTAGGCCGCGTTGCCCCAGAGGTAGTCGTGGTGGTCCTCGCTCACATCCTCGTAGTAGTTGAAGTCCTCCACGGGCGAAGAGTCAGGCCCGTACGGGAGCCTTCGCAGGGTATGGGGCAACACCAGGCAGCAGAAGCGGGAATCTTCCGAATCTCGGAAGGAGAGCCACTTCGTGTTCTCGGGGTTGCTCTTGTCGAAGATCTTCGTGAGATCCCGGGGGTCGGGCATCTGGGTGAAGCTGTCCATGTTGAACATGTCGGGCGCCACACCCGAGATGAAAGGGGCGTGAGCCGCCGCCGCAATCTCGGTGATGGACGACATCAGGGCCACGTCCTGAGGACCCTTCCCGAACTCGAAGTCGCCTACGAGGGCCGCGAAGGGATCGCCGCCGTAGAGGCCGAACTGATACTCGTAGACCTTCTTCCAGAGCGCCGACTCGGTGAACTCCGCTGCCGCATCGAAATCCTGCTTCAGCTCCTTCTTCGAGAGGTTGAAGACCTTGATCTTGAGGCTCTCACCCGTCTCCGTGTTCATCACGAGCTGATTGAGGCCCCGCCATGATGCCTCGAGCTTCTGGAAATCGGGATGATGCAGGATCTTGTTCATCTGCTTGGACATGATCTCATCGATCGCCGAAATCCGCTGATTGATCGTCTTCACGACGTTCTTGTCGACCGTGGTGCTGGGGTCGAGGATCTGGCCCACGAAGTTCTTGATCAGATCCGTTGCATGCTCTCGAGCCGAATCGCCCTTGGGCTTGATGCCCGTGTCGATCAGCTGCGCGAGCAGATCATCGCTCTCGAGCTCTTGGAGTTCATCGATCTTGACGCTCTTCACCGCTGCCATGGTTAAGCCTCCTCTCCGGATCCATCGGCGTCTCCGCCGCCCTCATCACCGCCGGCATCACCACCGGCATCTGCCCCAGCGCCCAGTACCGCACTGAGCTTGTCCCTGACGGCGTCATTGTCCGTCACTGCATTGAGGAGCTCTTCCAGACGATCGTTCCCTTCCATGCGTCCGAGCAGATCCTTGAGCTGGTTTCGGACGTCCTGGAGCTTGTTCAGGGGCTCGACCTGCTTCACGACGCCATCGGGAGTGAAGTCCTTGAGCTTCGAGAAGTTGAGCTCGACCGACATCTCGCTGCCGTCGTCGGCGAGGGTATTGTCGACCCGAATCGCCAGGCGTGGCTTCATGCTCTTGAGGACGTCGTCGAAGTTGTCGCGATCGATATCGACGAACTTCCGGTCCTTGAGCTTGGCGGGCTTGTCCTTCGGCTGGCCGGACAGATCGGCCAGCACACCCATGACGAAGGGAATTTCCTTCATCACCGTCGCTCCGCCCGTCTCGACCTCGTAGGTGATGTGGACGCGCGGGGCTCGCACCCGGGCCTTCCGGTCGAATACGCTTTCAGGCATGACTCGTTCTCCTATGGTTCCTCAATGGGTTCCTCAATGGGTTCCTCAATGGCAGACACTCCCGATCGGGGGTGTCGTGCGTTCTCGAAGTCCTCGAAGTCGTTCTTCTCTACTTCACTTCCGGTGGTTGGCTACCGATCTATCCCCCGCCCTCTGTTCCGGCTCGCGTGATTCCGAGCGTCTCCCAGATGCGTTCGAGGACCGTGTCGTCCTTCACCAGCTCCTCGAGCAGGTTCTCGAGGGGCATCTCTCCCCAGCGCACGGTCCGCTGAATGAGATAGGCGATCGGGCTATGGGGCTCTACCCGCTGAAAGTATTCGGCCACCTCGGAGAGGCGCCGCAGGGCGTCGCTGCGGCTGCCGATCGGACCGGCGGTCGCGCCGGGCCCGGCGGCGGCTTGGGGAGCCGCTCCCGCGACCGCCTCGTCTCCCGGGATGCCCTCCTCGACGACGGGCCCTGCATCCTCGGGAATCCGGGATTCGAGATACTCCCGAACATCCATCAGGAGCTCACCGAGAGCGACGAAGTTGGGCTCATCCTCCTCGAACTTCGATTCGCAGTGCGCGCGCAGGGTACGCAGCTCCGTCTCACTCTCTCCAATCATCGCAAGCGAGTGGCGGAGGCTTTCCACATTGGCGGAAGCGAATCGGGTGTTCCACTCCTCGCCGCTCAGATAGCCCGCATCGATCAGCTCTTTGTAGGCTTCTTCGCCCACCTGAGCCCGCCGCTCGTCTACCATGTCGGTGCTCGTGAAGTCGGACCAACAGAGATCTCGGCCGTCGCCACATTTCACGAGCGGAGCGCTCTGAACGGCGCGCAAGAAATCCTGGGAAGTGCCCAGCCAGGTGAGAGGTCGCCCACGGATGGGGAAGATGATCTCCCCGTCGTCTTCCAAACCCGGGTGGAGGCGGTCCCAGAATCGCTCGATCAACTCATTGGTGAGGTGCAGACCGTCACGAAGACCCTCGAAGCCGACCTGGTGAACCATCGCCTCGGTGAGATAGCTCGCCAGGTCGAGGTCCTTGCTCTTCTCCTGCAGAGCCTCCTGACAGTGCCGACTGGCCTGGGTCCAGTTGAATTCGCGCCCTTCGCCCGCGGGATCATCCTCGGGCGGGACCTCCGTGCGACACTCGGTCACGTTCTGGAAGGTGAGATCAGAGGACTGCTCCCGCAGGTTCTCGCCTGTAGGGGAGTCGGCACTGATGGGTTCGAGAAGGGCTTCGCAATCGAACATGGCTTGAG
>CBDUYG010000054.1:0-11797 GCA_965371385.1 uncultured Myxococcales bacterium
TTTGAGGTTTGAGGTTTGAGGTTTGAGGTTTGAGGTTTGAGGTTTGAGGTTTGAGATTTGAGGTTCCAGGTCCCAGTGCTCAGGTACCGTCAACCCTGCGATCCCAGTCAACGAGCCCCGAAGCGGGTGAACGAATCGAAGATGGACTTCGACCTCGAACTCTCCGGATCCGCGCTCCTTCCCCAGCGAATGTGGGGGAAAAGGCGGGTAGAGCAAACGAAGAGGATGAGTCGATGTCGAGCCACGAAGAGCCAAAACCGGGCGCACGCGCGCCCATGCCCGCCCATCGCTACCGGGCCTTTCCGACCCTCGATCTGAAGGATCGACGCTGGCCCGACCGGCGCATCGAGCGAGCGCCGATCTGGTGCAGCGTCGACCTGCGCGACGGCAACCAGGCTCTCGTGGAGCCGATGGGAGCCGAGCGGAAGCTGCGGCTCTTTCGCGGGCTCGTTGCGATGGGGTTCAAGGAGATCGAGGTCGGCTTTCCCGCCGCTTCCCAGACCGAGTTCGACTTCGTGCGCCGACTGATCGAGCAGGATCTCATCCCCGATGACGTGACGATCCAGGTCCTCACCCAGGCAAGGGATGAGTTGATCGATCGCACCGTGGAGGCCATCCAGGGCGCCCGCCGCGCGATCGTGCACGTCTACAACTCGACATCCACCCTGCAGCGGCGCGTGGTATTCAGGGCCGAACGCCCCGAAATCGTGACGATCGCGGTGCGCGGGGTGGAGCGCGTCAAGGCGCTGGTGGAGGGGATGCCCGGAACCGAGGTCGTTCTCGAGTATTCGCCCGAGAGCTTCACCGGAACCGAGTCGGATTTCGCTCTCGAGATCTGCGAGGCGGTGCTCGATGCCTGGGGGGCCTCGCCCGAGCGTCCGGTGATCTTGAATCTGCCGGCCACGGTCGAGATGTCGACCCCCAACGTCTATGCGGACCAGATCGAGCTCTTCTGTCGCGGGCTCTCGCGCCGTGACTCCGTCGTCGTGAGCGTCCACCCTCACAACGATCGAGGCTGCGCCGTGGCCGCAGCCGAGCTGGCGGTGATGGCCGGCGCGGACCGCGTCGAGGGGACGCTCTTCGGCAATGGCGAGCGGACCGGCAACGTCGACGTCGTCACCCTCGCTCTCAACCTGATGACCCAGGGAGTGGACCCGGGCCTGGACTTCAGCGACATGCAGTCGCTGGTCGAGCTGGCAGAGTACTGCACGTCACTGCCGGTCCATCCGCGCCATCCCTATGCGGGCAGCCTGGTCTTCACGGCCTTCTCGGGCTCCCACCAGGACGCGATACGAAAGGGGCTGGCGGCCCTCGAGGGCTCCCCTGGGCCTTCGTGGGAGGTCCCTTATCTGCCCCTCGATCCGGCCGATGTGGGGCGAAGCTACGAGGCGGTGATTCGTATCAACAGCCAGTCGGGAAAGGGCGGCCTGGCCTATGTCATGGAGCGCGATCACGGGTTTGCGCTGCCCCGGCCGCTGCAGGTCGAGTTCAGCCGGCAGATCCAGGCGCTGGCGGACGTCGAGGGAGGTGAGCTCTCAGCGGATGAGATCGGGCAGGTCTTCGAGCGCGAATATCTCGACACGAGCGGGCTTCACCGGCTGGTCGACTTCTCGCTGGAGCGTGGGCGGGGAGAAGAGTCCGAGTGTGAGGTCGCGGGGGCGGTAGCGATCGGTTCCGGGTCGCATTCGTTTCGCGCAGCGGGTACGGGGCCTCTCGACGCTTTCGTGAAGGGGTTCTCGCAGGCGGTCGGGATCCCGATCGAGGTCCGCGGCTATTGGGAGCACGCCCTCGGTGAGGGCGCCGACGCACGCGCCGTCGCCTACGTCGAGGCGGAGATCTCCGGCATGCGGATCTTCGGTGTGGCGACCCACGTCAGCATCCTGGCGGCCTCTCTCGAGGCGGTCGTGTGTGCTGCGAATCGGGCCGTGCGCGCCGTTGCCTCGGGCGTCGGGGAGATGTCTTCTCCGCGGATTGCGCGCCCGGCGGCGGCGGGTGGGTCAGCGGTGAGCGAAACGGGTGAGCCGGGGGAGGTGACCGACTCAGTGGCTCGAATTCAAGAGGTAGAGGGCGGCGAAGATCTTGCTGTCGATCTGCGCTCCGGCGCTCGCTCGCGTTCTTAGCTCGGGGATCAGGCCGGCGAGGGGGAGGAGATGAACCCGGATCTCCTCGCTCTCGTCGCCCCCACCGGGTCCCACCCGGGTGAGATTCCGTGCTGCGAAAAGGCTGACCATCTCGTTGGTGAGGCCGGCGCTGGTCGGTGTGTCGAGAAGATGCGACCAGCTCGAGGCCTCGAAGCCTGTCTCCTCCAGCAGCTCGCGCCGGGCGGCGTCGAGCCTCGCCTCGCCTCGAAACCTCGCCTCATCGCCCACCAAGCCCGCCGGCAGCTCGTAGACCGGACACGCCAGGGCCGGCCGATACTGTTCGACGAGCACCAATTCATCGTCGCATGTGAGGGCGGCGACCGCGACGACGCCCTGGGATTGCTTGCGCTCGGTCCATTCCCAGCTTCCGACGTCCACGAGGCGCAGGTAGCGTCCCTCGCCGATCAGCTTCCGGTCTCCGGTTCTGCTCATACCGGCTCGAAATCAAATCCCAGCGGCGAGGCGATGACCACCCTTGGGAGGATGGGGGCGAGGAGTGGAGACCTCGAGGTAGGCTTCGTAGCGGTCGTGGATTCCGCGCACATACTTGACGGGCTCGGAGCCCCGGCAATAGCCGAAGCGGGTGTGCTTGTAGACCTCGGGCTTCTCCTTGAGGAGGATGGCGCGCTCGACGTTTCCGAACCAGATGTCGGGATCCAGCCCCTCCTTCTCGGCGATGTGCCTGGCGTCCCTCACGTGGCCGACTCCGGCGTTGTAGGCCGCGAGGGTGAACCACATGCGCTGGTCGGGGTGCACGCTGCTCTTGGCGAAGCGATCCCTCACCCATGAGAGATAGGCGAGGCCGGCCTGCAAGCCGGTTTCCGGGTCGTCGAGATCCTCGAAGCCGTGGGCCTTGCCGGTGCGCGGCATCACCTGGAGGAGCCCGGAGGCGCCGGCGAAGGAGCGGGCGTTCGGGTCGAAGCGACTCTCCTGATACATCTGGGCTACGACCAGGCGCCAGTCGAATCCGTAGTGGCCGGCCCATTTGTGGACCAAGTCGTCCCAGGGCGAGATCTGACCGGATCCGCGCGTTCGATGCTCGGAGTGGCGGCGCATCTTGCCGGTGTCCCGAAAGTACTTGTTCACCGTGATGTTGTAGAAGAGGCCGCGGTATTCCCGTTTCACGAAGTCGTTCAGGGAGTCGCGCAGCTGAACGTTTCCCGGGCGCACGGCCCAGGAGAGATCGACCTCGTGGTCGAGATCGAAGGCGATGCGAACGTCGTCGCGCCAGGCAAGCTCGACCTCGGCGATGTGGCTGTCCGCGACCGTGAGATCGTAGGTTCCATCGCCCACCCCCGCGATGATGTTCTCCGTCGCGGTCTCCTCGGGTGCCGCCACGAGTTCGAAGCTCACGCCGGATTTTGCGAGCTCCCGGCCGAGCTCCTCGAGGGTGGTCCAGTACGAGCTGCTCGCCCGCACGACGACCGTTCGTCCGTCGAGATCCTCCGGGCTCCGCAGCTCCGTCTCGTTCGCTCGGGCGACGAGCACCTCCCGGACCCGATTGTAGGGGCGGGTGAACACGATACCCTCGCGAGTCTCCCGCTCGGGGCTCGAGCTCAGTCCTGCCGCGATCAGGTCGCCTCGTCCGCTTTGCAGCCACGGAATCAAGTCTTCATGGGCCGGAGGCACGACCATCTCGAGCCGGGTTCCGAGCTCGTCGGCATAGCGCTGGGCCATCTCGTACTCGAAGCCCATCAGCTGGCCCCGCCACAGGAAGTAGGTGGTTCCGCTGTTGCGGGTGAGGACCCGCAGCACTCCCCGCTTGCGAATCGCGTCGAGGTCGCCGAGCCGCGGCTCGTTTTCCCCGTCGGCGCGGAGCGCGCGCACGAGGAACCGGTCGGCAGCCCGGCGCAGGGCCTCGGACTCGGGCCGCATTGCCCACGCGATCATCTTGTCGCCGCTGAGATCGAAGGCGACGCGCAGCTTCGGATGCCAGGCCGTTGCAGCCGTCAGGAAGTTGCTGTCCGCGATCGCGACGTCGAAGCGTCCGCTCTCGACGCCGTAGAGGATGGCTTCCATGTCCAGCTCATCGGGGATGATCTCGATGCTGAGATCCGGGATCCGGCTCTCGAGCTCCCGGGCGGTGTCCCAGAACGATGAAATGCGCTGGATCGCGAGGCGACGTCCACTGAGGTCCGAGGGAGACGCGAGGCCGGCGTCGCTCTTGCGGGTCACCAGCTGCTCCCGCGCCACGGCGACGGGGGCGGTGAAGGCCACTTGGCTCCGGCGCGCGGGGGTAACCGTGAGATTCCGGGCAACGAGATCCCCCCGCCCCGCCAGCAGGGCGGGCAGGAGGTTCTCGAAGCCGCGAATCGGAATGAAGCGTGGCGTTACATTGAGCTCGCGAGCGAAGGCTGCAGCCAGCGCTCGCTCGCTCGCGTAGGGCGAGCCGTCTCTGGGCAGGAAACCCTCATCGCTGGGAGGGACGAGGATACGGAGCTCGGCGCGCTGCCGAATATCGGCGAGGTCGCCGGTCGCGAAGACCGCAGCCGTTGGCCCGGCCCCACGCTCGACCCGTTCAGCGGCACGGGGTGGGGCGGCACTCACTGAAGGGGAGGGGGGCGAGGGAGACGGGTCGCATCCTGCCAGCAGGATGAGCAGTCCCAGTGCCAGAGTCGGCCGCCAGGTGTCGGCGCGGTGCTTGGATCCTGCGCTGGGGAAGCGGAGTCTCGTCATTCGTGATCCAGGGGCTCGGAATCTTGCGTGGTCGGGGAATGGCTCACACCGCCGACCGCTGAGCCTTCGTCATTGGCAGTAGTCACCGACCGAGCATCTGATTACTGGGGTTCGGCCCCATGATAGCGTGGCTTCGAGTCGCATTCTCGCGTTTGGGAGCCGTGGTCGGACTTCGAAGGCTCGTCTGGTTCTGCAAAACGGGTCGAAAACCGCCCATCCTTGCCTCGGTTGCTCGACCGGGTTCCGCGCCGGCGCGTCGGGAGGAGCGCTCGCCCAAGCAGGTTGATCCTCGAGTCCGTGCATCCGACGAGGGGTCGCCCGCCGGAGCGTTCGAGTCGGATGATGGTTCTTCCCGGGGGGTTGAATCGGATGTACGGCCCGGTCCGGCGCCGAGCGCGTGGACCCTTCGGGGTCGCGGAGCCCACGAGTCAGGACTGGATTTTTTGCCTCGGGGGGCGTAGTTTAGCGGCCGCCCGGGGGACCCCTGGGCGTTCGACACAGCGAAGGTGTGATCCCACGATCCGCACGCGCTGTCCAAATTGCCAGCTCTCGGATCTCCACTACTCGATCGCTCACTCGTCCGAGCGGCGATCGGGAGGGTCGATCGCCGCTCGGACGAGTGAGCGATCGAGATTTCGGTGGCTGGCTGGGTGGAGATTCGTGAGTCGTCGGCAATTCAGGGGAGTGGTTCGCGCGCGATGATCTCCCCGCCAATGTGAACCGCGATGTTCGGCTGCGCTTCACCGATCCATCATGATTAGTCAGCGTTTTGTTTTTCTCTTTCCGATCGGGAGACTGAGATGTCCACGGTAACCGTCGCCATTCTTGCATC
Organism: uncultured Myxococcales bacterium; assembly: GCA_965371385.1. GTDB lineage: Bacteria > Myxococcota_A > UBA9160 > UBA9160 > UBA4427 > CBDUYG01. Next base: position 5,650 of record CBDUYG010000054.1, read on the forward strand.
CATCGTCGCAATTGCTGCAGCGTTGCGACTGTATTTCAAGGTGCAAGCTGCGCCCACCTCGACCGAATCCGCGAACGAAATCGCCCAGGCGATCGCCGAGGGGGCGAATGCCTTCCTGAGTCGCCAGTACCGCACCGTCGCGATCGTCGGCGCTCCGATCTGTCTGCTGCTCGCGATCTTTCTCGGTAAGTGGTACGCGATCGGATTCATCATGGGCGCCCTCGCGAGCGCCTCGGCCGGCTTCATCGGCATGAACGTATCCGTGCGCGCCAACCTTCGGGTTGCGGCAGCGGCGGCGAGCGGCTTCAGCCGCGCCTTCGGACTCGCGTTCCAGGGCGGCGCGGTGACGGGTCTGATGGTCGTCGGGCTGGGACTCCTCACGATCGCGATCCTCGTCGGTATTGCGGGCGAGGACGCCAAGGACGCGATCATCGGTCTGGCCTTCGGTGGCTCCCTGATCTCGGTCTTCGCGCGCCTTGGCGGCGGCATCTTCACCAAGGCGGCCGACGTCGGCGCGGATCTCGTCGGCAAGGTCGAGGCCAACATCCCCGAGGACGATCCGCGCAACCCGGCGACGATCGCGGACAACGTGGGCGACAATGTCGGCGACTGCGCCGGTATGGCGGCCGACCTCTTCGAGACCTACGGCGTGACTGCCGCGGCGGCCATGCTCATGGCCCACATCATCTTCCCCGGCAACCACGACATGTTCGTCTATCCCCTCGCGATCGGCATCGCCGGGATCATCGGCTCCCTGATCGCGATTCCCTACGTGACCATCCCCGAACCGCCGCAGGGGCAGCAACCCGCCGTGATGGGCGCGATGTACCGGGGCCTCGGGATCGCCACGTTGGTGATGCTGGTGATTGTCTTCCTCACGAGTTGGTGGATCTTCGAGATTCCCGCGACGGACTCTTCCGGCCACAGCCTGGGTTGGTTCAGCCTCTTCCTGTGCTCGGTCATCGGCTCGATCGTCACGGCCGTCATGCTCTGGATCACCGACTACTACACCGGCGACGGCTCCGTCCAGGTGGCCAAGATCGCCGAGGCGAGCGAGGGAGGGCACGGGACCAACGTGATCAGCGGCCTTGCGGTCGGCCTGCACGCAACCGTGGTGCCCGTCATCCTGATCACCCTCGCGATCATCACCTGCTACAGCCTGGCGGGTATCTACGGTGTGGGGATCGCGGCCATGGCGATGCTCTCCCTGGCGGGTCTGATCGTGAGCATCGACGCCTACGGCCCCATCACCGACAATGCCGGCGGCATCGCCGAGATGGCGAAACTCGGCGACGAGGTGCGTGACGTGACCGATCCCCTCGACGCCTTCGGCAACACCACGAAGGCCGTGACCAAGGGCTATGCGATCGCTTCGGCAGGGCTCGCGGCGGTCGTGCTCTTCGCGACCTATATCGCGGATCTGAAGGCGGTGCGCGGCGTCGAGACGAGCTTCGACCTGGCCGATCCCTCCGTCCTGGCCGGTCTCTTCATCGGTGCGATGCTGCCCTTCATATTCGCGTCCTACGCGATGAACGCGGTGGGCGTTGCGGCCAAGGAGGTCGTGCAGGAGGTTCGCCGTCAGTTCAAGGAGCTGCCCGGCATCATGGAGGGCACGACGAAGCCCGAGTACGGCAAGTGCGTCGATCTCGTGACCCAGGCGGCCCTGCGCGAGATGGTCAAGCCCGCCCTGATCCCGATCGTCGTTCCAGTCGTCGTCGCGATCACTCCCGGCCTGGGTGCCCAGGCGATCGGCGGAATGCTGATCGGCTCCATCGTCGCCGGAGTCTGCATGGGCGTCTCGATGACGGTCGGCGGTGCGGCCTGGGACAACGCCAAGAAGTCCATCGAGATGGGCGCGCACGGCGGCAAGGGCTCGGATGCCCACAAGGCCGCGGTGACGGGCGATACCGTGGGCGATCCCTACAAGGACACCGCGGGCCCGGCCATCAACCCGATGCTCAAGCTCGTGAACATCGTCGCCCTGCTCCTCGTCCCCTTCATCGCCTAGAGGGAGGCGTAAGGGATGTTGCCCGGAAGCCGAACCCGGTGACCCGGGCCTGGCTCCGGTGCTGAGGTCACTCAGGGGATTCTTCAGCCGGGCATCGGACGCACGGTAGTAGGACGCTTTCGAACCACAGGGCCGGTCTCGCACAGCGGGGCCGGCCCTTTCTTCTGTGGCCGCCAGCCGGTATTCCTTCAGGCATCCGCAAGGGGGAGCCGTGGCGTCGGGTCAGGAGGTTCGCGGGAGCGATCCCAGGGATCGGCTGAGTAGGGAGCTCACGTTACTCGACGCGACGTTCCTGGTCGTCGCGTGCGTGATCGGCGCCGGCATCTTCTTTACACCCGGCCGGGTCGCCGAGCTGCTCCCCCATCCCCATTGGATCCTGGCGGCCTGGATCTTCGGCGCGCTTCTCTCCCTCGCGGGCGCCCTCGCCAATGCCGAGCTGGGCGCCATGTTCCCGCATGCCGGCGGCGACTATGTGTACCTGCGTGAAGGGGTTCACCCGATCGCAGGATTCCTGGTGGGTTGGCTGACCTTCTTCGCCATTCAGGCGGGTACGATCGCCGCTCTTGCAGCGGCGGCTGGGGAGATGATTTCGACTGGGCTGGGCCTGGATCCCTCGACCTCCCTGCCGATCGCGGTGATCCTCACCCTGATCGTCTCCGGGATCAACATGCTCGGCGTGCGTTGGGGCGCGCTCGCCAACAACTTCACCACAGCATTCAAGGTCCTCGCACTGCTCGCGTTCATCGTCTTTGGTCCGCTCTCCGGAAACGGGGATCTCTCGCGTCTCGGCTCGGTCGCGGAAGGGGTCGGCAGCTTTTCCTGGATGGCCTTCGGAGTGGCGATGTCTCCGGTGCTCTTCAGCTATCTCGGCTGGAACTCGTCGATCTATGTGGCGAGCGAGATCCGCGATCCCAGCCGCACGCTCCCCCTCTCCCTCTTTGCCGGGCTCGGAATCTGCGCCGGCATCTATCTGCTCGTGAACGTCGTCTACCTCTACGCTCTGCCGATGGAGTCGCTGATGGGGGTCGCCGACGCTGGCCGGTCCTCGGCGGTTGCGCTCTTCGGGACGGCGGGGGGCAGGCTGGTAGGCGCCTTCGTTCTGGTCTCGGTGCTGGGTACCCTGAATGCGACGGCGCTGCTGGGTCCGCGGATCGCCTACGCGATGGCGCTCGACGGGCTCTTCTTCGGGCCGGCCCAGCAGGTCAGCAGCGGGTCATCGGCGCCGAACGTCGCGATTGCAACTCAGGCTGTCGTGACGGTCGGTCTGCTGCTCGTGCTTCGGAGCTTCCCGAACGCCCTCGACTTCACCACCTTTGCGATCCTGCTGGCCACGATGGGAGACGTGATCGCGCTCTTTCGTCTGCGCCGGCTGCAGCCGGGCCGCGAACGCCCCTATCGCGCCTGGGGCTACCCCGTGATCCCGGGGATCTATCTCGTTGCCAGCGCGGCCATCACCCTTGCGCTGATCTGGGGCCGTCCCCGTGAGTGTGCGATCAGCTTCGCGATGCTTCTGGCCGGGCTCCCCTTTTACTGGGCATTCGCCCGGGATGCGGGCACTCGCGCGGATTGATCGGTATTCTGCTCGGGATTTCGGGGGGTTAGAGCTTCCCGGACGACTCGCCCTCGAGTAGTCTCATCCCCTGCCCGAGTGCCCCGGATGCAAGCGATCTGAAGACCGAATGAAGACCGAATTTCGACACGATTTCAACAAGTTGAACCGGCTTCCTCCCTACAGCCTGGGGGAGGTGATCGCGCTCATGCGCTCGGCCCGGCGTGCGGGCGAGGACATCGTCGATCTCGGGATGGGCAATCCCGATCTCCCGACTCCGCCCCACATCGTCGAAAAGTTCGTGGAGGCTGCCCGCAATCCCCGCAATCACCGTTACTCGGAGTCGCGCGGCATCCCGAACCTGAGGGCCGCGATCACCGAGTGGTATCAGACGCAGCATGGCGTGCACCTCGACCCCGACGGCGAGGCGATCGCGGTGATCGGCGCGAAGGAAGGCTTCTCGCACTTCGTACTGATGACGGTGGGGCCCGGCGACGTCGTTCTCTGCCAGGATCCCGCGTATCCGATCCATCAATACTCGGTCGCGATCGCGGGCGGGGATCTGCGCGCCGTACCCCTCACGCCGGACAGCGATTTCATCGAGAGCCTCGAGATCGCGGTGAAGCGCACCTGGCCCAAGCCCAAAGTGCTGGTGATCTCCTTTCCCGCGAACCCCACGACCCAGGTCGTGGACAGGGCGTTCTTCGAGCGCGTCATCGCCTTCGCGAGGGAGCACGACCTGATGGTGCTCCACGACTTCGCGTATGCGGAGATCGCCTTCGACGGCTACAAGCCGCCGAGCATCCTCGAGGTGCCGGGGGCAAAGGACATCGCGATCGAGTTCACCTCCCTCTCGAAGAGCCACTCGATGGCAGGTTGGCGGGTCGGCTTTGCCTGTGGCAATCGCGAGATGGTCGGGGCGCTGGCGCGCATCAAGAGCTATCTCGATTATGGCATGCCACAAGCGATTCAAATTGGTGCGATCTCCGCGCTGCGCGGCCCGCAGGATTGCGTCGCCGAGAACGTGCAGGTGTACAAGGAGCGACGGGATACCCTGATCGAGGGGCTGGGCCAGCCGGGCGAAGGCTGCTGGAAGATCGAGAAGCCCCTTGCGACGATGTTCGTCTGGGCCCGCATCCCCGAGCGCTTCAGCGCCATGGGCTCCCTCGAGTTTTCGAAGCTCCTGCTCAAGGAGGCCAAGGTCGCGGTCTCGGCGGGGATCGGTTTCGGTGAGACGGGAGAGGGCCATGTGCGCTTCGCGCTGGTCGAGAACAAGCATCGCATCCGCCAGGCCGTGAAGGGCATCCGGCGCTTCCTGCGCGATGCCGAGAGGACGCCCTAGGCGCGTCAGGGCGAAAGCTCGACAGTGCCGTCGGCGGCGGTGAAGATTTCGAAGAGATCGCCTCGTGGCATCTTCGAGAGGCGACGGTGAGATGGTAAATGGTGGATGGTAGATGGTGGGTGAATGGTCAGGTGGTGAATGGTGACATGGTGAATGGTCAGATGGTAAAGAGACGAAGTCATGGCAAGTGAGAGCATCGGAGTGGGTCTGGTCGGCTTTGGGACGATTGGTACGGGTGTCGCCAAGGTCCTGATCCAGAATGCGCGCGTGATCGAGACGCGCCTCGGCTTCCCCTTGCGTCTGGTGCGCATCGCGGATCTCGATCTCGAAACGGATCGCGGGGTCGATCTCGGCGACATCCGATTCGACGCCGACACGGCGGGTCTGCTCGAGGATCCCGAGGTCGACATCGTGGTCGAGCTGGTCGGTGGCTACGACTTCGCCCGCAAGCTGACCCTCGACGCAATCGCGAAGGGCAAGAGCGTGGTGACGGCCAACAAGGCCCTTCTCGCGCTGCACGGCGACGAAATCTTCGCGGCGGCGGCGGCGAAGGGCGTGGACGTTGCCTTCGAGGCGGCCGTCGGCGGGGGCATTCCGGTTCTGCGCTCCCTGCGCGAGGGCCTCGCGGCCAATCAGATCCAGAGCGTCTACGGAATCCTCAACGGCACGACCAATTTCGTCCTTACCGAGATGGAGCGCACCGAGGAGCCCTTCGATGTGGTGCTGAAGCAGGCTCAGGAGCTGGGCTACGCCGAGGCGGATCCGACCTTCGACGTCGAGGGAGTGGACGCGGCGCACAAGCTCGCGCTCCTCACCTCGATGGCCTTCGGCTCGAGCCTCGATTTCAAGAGCATCCCCAGCGAGGGTATCTCGCAGCTCACCCCCCTCGACATCGAGTTGGCAGAGGAGTTCGGTTTTCGCATCAAGCTGCTCGGGATCGCTAAGCAGAGCCTGGACAATGAGGGCGAGGTCTGCCTCGAGGCCCGGGTGCATCCGACGATGATCCCGAGATCCAGCCTGCTCGCAAACGTCGATGGTGCGATGAACGCCGTCGCCGTACGGGGCGATGCCGTCGGCCCGACGCTCTACTACGGCGCGGGAGCGGGTGAGCTTCCCACTGCAAGCGCCGTCGTGGGCGATCTGATGGAGGTCGCGCGGGAGCGGAAGCGTGGCCAATCGGGCCGCGTGGCGCCGCTCGGCTATCCCCAGGCGGCCCTGGAAGCGATTCCCCTGCGACCGATGGGCGAGC
>CBDUYG010000055.1:0-11734 GCA_965371385.1 uncultured Myxococcales bacterium
TCGAGGTGGTCAAGGTCGCGAGCCTGGGCGAGATCAGCAACGCGCTCTTCGAGGTTGGAGGGCGCTACCGGCGTTCGATGTAGAACGGGACCGCGAAGCCCCGGCCCGGCACTGCGCGGCGATCCCCCGGGTGCGTTGGCGCAGGTCCGGGGGGCATCCGCAGCCCCTGTGGTGGTATTCCGGCTCTACCATGGTGATGGCCGACGGACAGAAGGCACCTTGCTAGACTCGTCGTCCGCCTCCAGGCGCGCGCCGGGATACAGGCGGTGTGCATGATCCGCGAGCGTGCCATGGATGCCGAGAATGTCGAGAGTGTCGGCAGCAGAACGGGAGAAGAACGATGAGCTGGGACGGAGCGAAGAAGGCGGATCTCGAGAAGTGGAACGAGTTGGCGGGCAAGGAGCTGCGTGGTGGAAAGCCCGATGAGCTGCTCTGGAAGAGCCCGGAGGGCATCGAGATCAAGGCGCTCTACACGGCTGAAGACCTCGAGAGCCTCGAGTTCGTAGACTCGACGCCGGGTCTGGCTCCTTTCATCCGCGGGCCGCGCGCGACGATGTACGCCAACCGACCCTGGACCGTGCGCCAGTACGCCGGATTCTCCACTGCCGAGGAGTCGAATGCCTTCTACCGGGCCAACCTGGCCGCGGGTCAGCAGGGCCTCTCGGTCGCCTTCGACCTGGCGACCCATCGCGGCTACGACTCGGACCACCCGCGGGTCACCGGGGATGTAGGGAAGGCGGGGGTGGCGATCGACACGGTCGAAGACATGAAGATCCTCTTCGACGAGATCCCGCTCTCGGATGTGACCGTCTCGATGACGATGAATGGAGCCGTGCTCCCGATCCTGGCCTGCTTCATCGTGGCCGGCGAAGAGCAGGGTGTCGATGCGAAAGACCTCGCGGGCACCATCCAGAACGACATCCTCAAGGAGTTCATGGTCCGCAACACCTACATCTATCCGCCGGAGCCGAGCATGCGGATCGTGGCGGACATCATCGAGTTCAGCGCCCGGAAGATGCCCAAGTTCAACTCGATCTCGATCTCGGGCTACCACATGCAGGAAGCCGGAGCGAGCACCGTGCTCGAGCTGGCCTTCACCCTGGCGGACGGCCTCGAGTACGTGCGCGCGGCCCTCTCGAAGGGCCTCGACATCGACGAGTTCGCCGGGCGGCTCTCGTTCTTCTGGGCGATCGGGATGAACTTCTATCTCGAGATCGCCAAGATGCGGGCGGCGCGAATGCTCTGGGCCGAGATGATTCAGCAGTTCGATCCGAAGAGCCCGAAGTCCCTGATGCTGCGCACGCACTGCCAGACCTCCGGGGCGAGCCTCACCGAGCAGGATCCGATGAACAATGTGATCCGCACCACGGTCGAGGCGATGGCGGCGGTCTTCGGGGGGACGCAATCCCTCCACACCAATGGCTACGACGAGGCGGTGAGTCTTCCGACCGATGCCGCAGCCCGCACCGCCCGCAACACCCAGATCATCCTGCAGGAGGAGACGGGGATCCCCGCGGTCGTCGATCCCTGGGGTGGCTCGTACTTCATGGAGTCACTGACCCACACGGTGGCGGACGAGGCGCGCAAGATCCTGGCCGAGATCGAGGAGATGGGCGGCATGACGAAGGCGATCGTCGCCGGCATGCCAAAGCAGCGCATCGAAGAAGTGGCGGCCCGGCGCCAGGCTCGGGTCGACCGGGGCGACGACGTGATCGTCGGAGTGAACAAGTACCAGCTCGCAGACGAACCGACGATCGAGGTGCGCGACATCGACAACACGGCGGTGCGCGATGCCCAGGTGGCGCGACTGAAAGAGATCCGCGCGAGTCGCGACCAGGCGGCGGTCGATCGCGAGCTGGGCCGGCTGCGCGAGCTCGCGGAGACGGGCGAGGGCAACCTGCTCGAGCAGGCGGTGAGCTGCGCCCGGCTGCGGGCCAGCGTCGGCGAGATCTCCGAGGCCCTCGAGCAGGTCTATACCCGCTACCGTGCCGAGGTGCGCACGATTTTCGGTGTCTACGGTGGGGTCTACAAGGGCGACGAGGAGTTCGACAGCGTCTGCCGGGACGTCGATGCCTTCGCCGAAGAAGAGGGTCGGCGACCGCGCATGCTCGTCGTCAAGCTGGGCCAGGACGGCCACGATCGCGGCATGAAGGTGATCGCGACGGCCTTCGCAGACATGGGCTTCGATGTCGACATCGGCCCGCTCTTCCAAACCCCGGACGAGGCCGCGGCCGAAGCGCTGGTGAACGACGTCCACGTGGTCGGCGTGTCGAGCCAGGCGGCCGGGCACAAGACCCTCGTGCCCCTGCTCGTCGAGGCCTTGAAGAAGCAGGGATCGGAGAATATCGCGGTGGTGGTCGGGGGTGTGATTCCGCCCAAGGACTATGATTTTCTGAGAGAGGCGGGCGCCGCCGCGATCTTCGGGCCGGGAACGGCGATCCCGAAGGCTGCGAGCGAAGTGCTGGCCGTCCTGAGGCAGCGCCGCGCATGAGCGCCGGTCGTTCGTATGCGACCCCGGACGACTATCGCGACGCCATTCGGGCGGGGGATCGCCGGGCGATGGCTCGTGCCATCACCCTGCTCGAGAGCACCCGACCGGACCAGATTGATCTCGGCCAGTCGATCCTCGATTCGCTGATCCCCGACACGGGAAGGGCGATCCGAGTCGGCGTGACGGGGCCCCCGGGCGCCGGCAAGAGCAGCTTGATCGAGGTTCTGGGCCTCGAGCTGATTCGCCAGGGCCAGCGTGTCGCGGTGCTGGCAGTCGATCCCACGAGCCCGGTCAGCGGCGGCAGCATCCTGGGCGACAAGACGCGAATGGAGCTGCTCGCCCGCGAGAGTGGCGCCTTCATCCGCCCCTCGCCCTCCGGCGCATCCCTCGGCGGCGTCGCCCAGCGAACCCGGGAGGCGATGCTCGTGTGCGAGGCCGCGGGCTACGACATCGTGCTCGTCGAGACGGTCGGTATCGGTCAATCCCAGGTCGCCGTTGCAGCGATGGTGGACTTCTTCCTCCTGGTGCTGCTCCCGGCCGGCGGCGATGAGCTTCAGGGAATCAAGAAGGGCGTGGTCGAGCTCGCCGACGGCCTGGTGGTGAACAAGGCCGACGGCGCCACCGCCGAGGCCGCGGAGGGAACGCGCTGCGACTACGCCTCGGCCCTCGAGGTGATTCGCTCGCCGAATGCCAGCTGGTCGCCTCGGGTCCTCAAGGCGAGCGCGCTGGAAGGAGTGGGAATTACAGAGCTGTGGGAAATGATCCTCTCCCACCGCAGCATTCTCGATCAGAGCGGCGAGCTCGAGGAGCGCCGCCGGGCCCAGGCTCGCCAGTGGATGTGGAGCCTGGTGGATGAGGGTCTCAAGGCGGCATTTCGCATGCACGAAGGAGTGGCGGAGCAGATCGAGCGGCTCGAAATCGAGGTCGAGAGCTTGAAGACCACCCCCGCCGCCGCCGCCCGCGCTCTGCTCGAGCGATTCCGCGCCGGATGAACCTCAGGCTCGACTCCGCTCATTTCGCAGGGAAAACGCGCCCTCGATGCTTCATTCCGAATGCCGAAGTGCCGATTGGGGAAGGGCACCGAGGATTGCCGCCTGGGGGCGGCGCGCTGCGATTGGCGGTGGAGAGCGGAGAGCGGGATCATGGTTCAGATCAACATGGCGAACAGGGAGATCACCGTGAAGGTGGTCTATTACGGCCCGGCCCTCTCCGGCAAGACATCGAATCTGCTGAAGCTCCATGAGCTGATGCACCCGGAGTCCCGGAGCAAAATGGTGACCCTCGACACCAAGGACGATCGAACGCTCTACTTCGACTTCCTTCCGGTCGAGTTCAACACCTCCGGTGGCTTCGCGATCAAGACGAAGATCTTCACGGTACCGGGCCAGGTGATGCACAAATCGACCCGCAAGGTCGTGCTGGCCGGTGCGGACGCCATCGCCTTCATCGCCGACTCGCAGAAGTCATCGGCGAGCGCCAATGCCTATTCCTGGCGCGACATGGAAGCCAATCTCAAGACGAACGGCTTCGATTTCGGGCGCATCCCGAAGGTGGTGCAGTTCAACAAGCGGGACCTCCCCGACGTGAAGTCGCTCCAGGACATCCGTGACACCTGGAAGGACATCCCGACCTTTCCTGCTGTGGCGACTCGCGGAGAGGGCGTTCTCGAGACGTACCGCGAGCTGATGCGGGTGCTCTATCGCAGCCTGGACGAGAAGCACGACTTCGCCACGAAGTTCGGCCTCTCGGAAGAGGACTTCCTCAAGGGTGTGATGAGCAATTTCAGCCATAACCCTTTGTGATCACACCTGAAGTTCTGGGTTCTCCGGCGCCTCGCGCGATTGACACTCCTGTCATCCGCTGATAGCCTCGCGTGCATAGTTCGACCCGACTCCATCTGGCTGAGAGCCCGATTCGCGGCGCATTCGAACGGTCGGCCGATCGACGATGCGCCCGGGCGCCCATCGGGCGCTCGAAGCTTCGAGCGAGGAAAGTACGCATTCATCCCTGGGCGCGGTTGCGCGACGTCGTCGCACGTCGCGGGCGCTCGGGAGGAGGTTCGAGTTCTGCCATGAGCAAAGACGACCCCGACCTCACTCCGATCGAACTGGCCGGCGCGCCCGGCGAAAAGGAGCTTCGGGGAAGCCCGGATCATCCGGATTCGATCGTGAGCACGATCGAAGAAGCGATCACAGACATCCAGGCGGGCAAGATGGTGATCCTGGTCGATGACGAGGATCGCGAGAACGAGGGCGACCTCTGCATGGCGGCCGAGGCCGTCACCCCCGAAGCCATCAACTTCATGGCCATGTACGGGCGCGGGCTCATCTGCCTCTCCCTCGAGGAGGAGCAGCTCAACAAGCTGCACCTCGGCATGATGGTCCCGGACTACGAGAACACCGCGAGCTATGGCACGGCGTTCACCATCTCGATCGAGGCGCGCGAGGGTGTGACGACCGGGATCTCGGCAGCCGATCGCTCTCACACGATCCAGACGGCCATCGGCGAGGACGCGCGTCCCCTCGATATCGTTCGCCCCGGCCACATCTTCCCCCTGCGCTCTCGGGCGGGCGGTGTGCTGCGGCGGGTCGGACAGACCGAGGGCTCGGTGGATCTAGCGCGCCTCTCGGGTCTGAAGCCGGCCGGCGTGATCTGCGAGATCATGAACGACGACGGCACGATGGCGCGCATGTCGGATCTCGGGCAGTACGCCCGGAAGCACGATCTCAAGATCGTCACGATCCGAGACCTGATCCGCTATCGCCTGCGCAACGAGAAGCTCGTGCGCCGGGTCGCGGATGCCGAGCTCCCCACCGCGTCCGGCGGTGGATTCCGCTGCATCGTCTACGAGAACGACATCGACAACGTCGACCACATGGCGCTCGTGAAGGGCGATATCTCATCCGACGACCCGATCCTGGTGCGTGTCCACAGCGAGTGTCTCACCGGGGATGCGTTCGGCTCCCTGCGCTGCGACTGCGGCGAACAGCTCCAGGCCGCGATGAAGATGATCGAGGCCGAGGGCCGGGGAATCGTTCTCTACATGCGCCAGGAGGGGCGGGGGATCGGTCTCAAGAACAAGATCCGGGCCTACTCGCTGCAGGACCAGGAAGGGCTCGACACGGTCGAGGCCAACCATCGATTGGGTTTTCCGGCCGATCAGCGCGACTACGGCGTGGGCACCCAGATCCTGGTGGATCTCGGGGTTCGCCGGATGCGCATGATCACCAACAACCCGGTGAAACGAGCGGGCATCGAGGGCTATGGTCTCCAGATCATCGAGCGCGTGCCTCTCGAAATCAAGCCCAACGAAGCCAACATCAAGTATCTGCAAACGAAGAAGGACAAGCTCGGCCACGTCCTTCATCTCATGAGTTAGAATCCGAGAGGCGGGTCACTCGTCGCATCGAGGACTCACTTCGAGTCCATCCCAGGAGTTCCCTGCATGTTCGAATCCGTTGACAACGTGATCACCTCCCTCGAGAAGCAGGGATACATCTGCGACAAACGCATCGCGACCGTCGTCTTCCTCGCCCAGCAGCTAGGCAAGCCCGTGCTGATCGAAGGGCCGGCCGGGGTCGGCAAGACCGAGCTGGCCAAGGTCGTCGCAGAATCCCTGGGGCGCGGGCTGATCCGGCTCCAGTGCTACGAGGGTCTCGACGAGGCCAAGGCTCTCTACGAGTGGGAGTACTCGAAGCAGCTGCTCTACACCCAGATCCTGAAGGATCGAGTGAGCGAAGCCATGAAAGGGGCGAAGACGATCCACGAGGCCGCCGATCGCGTCGCGCAGGAGGACTCGGTCTTCTTCTCGGATCGCTTCATCGTGCCCAGGCCCCTGATGCAGGCCATCACCTCCGACGAGCCGTGTCTGCTCCTGATCGACGAAGTGGACAAGTCGGATCCCGAGTTCGAGGCCTTCCTGCTCGAGGTGCTCTCGGACTTCCAGGTGACGGTGCCCGAGATCGGAACGATCAAGGCCAAGCAGATCCCGCTGGTTTTCTTGACGTCCAACGACGCCCGGGAGATGAGTGATGCGCTCAAGCGCCGCTGTCTCCACCTCTGGATCGACTATCCCGACCAGGAGCTCGAGCTCAGGATCCTGGATGAGAAGGTCCCGGACATCGACAAGCAGCTGGCCCGGGACGTGGTCGAGATGATGCACAAGATTCGGGAGCTCGACCTCAAGAAGGCCCCCTCGATCAGCGAGACCCTCGATTGGGCTCGCGCGCTGCTGGCCCTCAACGCGGGCGAGATCGATGAAGGGGTCGTCAGCGACACCCTCAACGTCATCCTCAAGTACGAAGGCGACATCAAGAAGGCCCAGACCGAGCTCACGAAGATCCTCGAGAAGAAGGCGGCCCAGGCCGCGGCGGAGAGGCCCCAGGTCGTCGAGCCCAAGCCGGCAGCGACCAAGGAAGCCGCGAAGAAGGGAATCCTCCACTGAGCATGCAGAGCAAAGTCGTCGAGTTCACGCATCTGCTCCGCAAGAGCGGGATCCGTGTCTCGGTGGCCGAGGGCATCGATGCCTTCAACGCGCTCGATGAGCTCTCGATCCAGGATCGTGAGATCTTCAAGGACGCCCTGCGCTCTACGATGGTCAAACGTGGCGACGACATCGGCACGTATGACCAGCTCTTCGATCTCTTCTGGTCGGGCTTCTACGACAACCTGCGCGAGTCGATCGGCCAGCTCAGCCCCGAGATGGCCGAGATGGGCATCGACCTCGATGCCCTGATGAAGCAGATCGCCGAGATGCTCTCGCAGATGGACGGTGAGCTCGAGATGGGCGAGCTCGCGAAGGCTCTCCTTACCCAGGATCTTTCGGCTCTCGAGAACCTGATCCGCGAGGCCGCCGAGCAGTCGGGTACGGGCAACATCGAGAACATGCTCCAGGTGGGCTTCTTCAGTCGGCGCACGATGGAGAACATGGGCATGGAGGGTGCAGGGCGTCAGCTCGAGGATCTGGCGTCGAGGCTCGAAGAAGAGGGGATGTCCCCGGAGCAGGCCGCTGCCCTGCGCAAGATGATCGGCGCGCTGATGGAGTCGATGCGCAAGGTGGTCCGCAGCTTTACCGAGCGGGAGCTCCAGACCCAGAACCACGACTACATGGAAAAGTTCCGTCAGGAGATGCTGACGGAGAAGAGCTTCTATCACCTGACCGAGGAGGAGATCAAGCGCATGCAGGAGGTGGTTCACCGCCTCGCCCAGCGCATCAAGAACATCCTCTCGATCCGCCGCAAGCGCCTCAAGAAGGGCAAGCTCGACCTGCACGCCACGCTGCGCAGGAACATGGCGTCGGGCGGTATCCCCTTCGAGGTGATCTTCAAGCAGCGACGCAAGGATCGCCCGAAGCTCGTGATCCTGTGCGACGTCTCCTCGTCGGTGGCGAATGTCTCGCGCTTCATGCTGCAATTCATGTACAGCCTGCAGGAAGCGTTCACGCGCATCCGGTGCTTCGTCTTCGTGTCGGATCTCGGCGAGGTGACGCCGGTCTTCAAGGAAACGGATGTCAACACGGCGGTCGAGAAGGCCCTCGACGGCGGAGACGTGATCAACGTCTACACGCGCTCGAACTTCGGCATGGCCTTCCACATGTTCTGGCGTGACCATCTGGCGACGATCGACAAGCGCACCACGGTGCTGATCCTGGGCGACGCGCGCAACAACTACAACGACGACAAGGCCTGGTGCCTGCGGGACATCCACAACAAGGCGAAGAACGTGGTCTGGCTCAACCCGGAGAGTCCCAGCGCCTGGGGATTCGGCGATAGCGTGATGAACCGCTATCTCCCCTATACCGACGTCACCGAGGAGTGCCGCAACCTTCGCCAGCTTGCGAAGGTGGTCGATTCGATCGTCCTCTGATCCAGTGAGAATCAGTGAGTCAGTGAGAATGGCGAGGTGCAGCGCGCTTCGCGATCCCGGCTGGTTGGTAGCTCCCAAAAAGAAACGTCCCACCAGCGGGGAGCCGGTGAGACGTTTCAAAGGGGGAGGGCGGTGGACTCATTATGGGGGGTGAGAGGTTGGACATTTCCGACAGAAATGACCAATCCACCGCCGCTCCGAAATCGTTGAACCTCCGTTCTGTGTCCGCTCTCGATCTGCTCTGTCGAGCGAAACAACCGGGCTATCAGGATCAATATTAGGGGTGGAGTAGCATTTGTCAAACAGGATTTTGACACCAAATTGAGAAGTGTAAAAACAACCTGAAGTTTCGATAGGTTAGGGAAGAAAAGTCGCATTTGCGTGAGGTTTGAAATGGGGTGGGATCGGGGGGAGGATTGCTTCGCCGATCGATCCCATCCGGTACCCTGCCCGCGGCCCTCGAGCTCGCGGGACGGGGTCGGCTGTGAGGCGAAACGAGACACGATTGGGATCCCCCAGACTCTTCAGCATTCGCACCTTCGGGTGTCAGATGAACGTCCACGACAGCGACAAGCTCGCGAATCTCCTCTATCACGCGGGATTCGAGAGCACGCCGGATGAGGACGCTGCGGACCTGCTCGTCATCAATACCTGCTCGGTCCGGGAGAAGGCCGAGAACAAGCTCTACAGCGAGCTCGGACTCTTGAAACAATGGCGTGAGGCCAGGCCCGGGCGCATGATCGGCGTTGGCGGCTGCGTCGCCCAGCAGGAAGGCGAGACGATCCTCAAACGCTTCCCCTACGTAGACCTGGTCTTCGGTACCCATAACCTGCGCGCGGTGCCGGCCATGGTGGATGGGGCGCTGCGCGGACGTCGGGGGCTGCGGATCGACGAGTCGCGCTCCCAGGAGCGCTTCGATCTACCCGAGCGACACCCCGCCTATCAGGGTCTCGGCGGCGGCAGTGGCGTGGATTCGGCGCGGGCCTTCATCACCGTGATGGAGGGCTGCGACATGTTCTGCAGCTTCTGCGTGGTGCCGACCACGCGAGGACGCGAGATCAGCCGCCCCGCGGACGGCATCATTGCCGAAGCCAGAGGGCTCGTCGATCGCGGCGTGCGCGAGATCACCCTGCTGGGCCAGACGGTCAATGCCTATGGGCGGCACGATCTGCGCCGGGACGGCGGGGCGGCCGCAGGAACGGTCGCCTTTGGAGAGTTGCTGCGCCGGCTCGACGCGATCCCGGGTCTCGATCGGATCCGCTACACGAGCCCCCATCCGATCTTCGTCGACGACTCGCTGACCCGGGCCCACGGCGAGCTCGAGAGCCTTTGCCCTCACATCCATCTGCCGGTGCAGAGCGGCTCCAACTCGGTGCTCGAGCGCATGCGGCGTCGCTACACCCGCGAGGACTTCCTGGAGCGGGTCGCCGGCCTGAGAGCGCTTCGGCCGGATCTGGTGTTCACGACCGACCTGATCGTGGGATTCCCTGGCGAGAGCGAGGACGACTTTCGCGCTACCCTCGATCTCGTCGAGCAGGTCGACTTCATCGACAGCTACAGCTTCAAGTATTCTCGCCGCCCGAATACGACGGCCCTCGAGATGGACGAGGAGGTGGAGCCCGAGGTCGCTCAGCGACGCCTCCGCGAGCTCCAGGAGCTCCAGCGACGCCTGACTCTGGACTATCACTTCAGTCGCGTGGGAGGCCGGGCCGAGATCCTGGTCGAAGGCGAGAGTCGCAGGGGCCATCAGCAGGTCTGCGGAAGAGACGTCTACCATCGGGTCGTAAACGTCGACCTGGGTGAGAGCCAGGCTCCCGCCTCTGGCAGCCTGCTCGAGGTGGAGGTGGTCGAGGGAACGCCTCACTCCCTCATCGCGACTCCGATCGGGCGGGGACTCGAGCCCGCTCTTCGTCCGGGTCCCCCGGCGTAGAGATTCCAGCCTTCCACCTCCCGTCCCCACCTGCCCGTCTCCACCTCCGGCGCCCGCACGGATGGACCGCGAAGCGATTTCCCCGGGACTTCGGTGAAGAGTTGCGCTCGTCCGGCCGATGGAAGAGGGCGGAATGCAGGATATTCACCGTTGCACTGCGGCGGCGGGTGGGGAGCTGCATCGTCTGCCCGATCGAGGAGGCCCTGAGGGAGGGGCCGATCGCGATCGGGCCCGCGGTTCGATGGGGATTTCATGGCGAAGGCGCGAGTGCTGGCCGTCGATGATCAGCGCTACTTCCGGGAGCTGATCGAAGGGCACCTGAGCGAAGAAGGCTACGAGGTCCGGACCGCCTCGAGCGCCAGGGAAGCGCTTCACGTGCTCGAGCGCGAGTCGTTCGACGTCGTCGTGACGGATCTCGTGATGCCGGGTGTCGATGGCACGGAGTTCGTCGAAAAGATCAAGCTGCTCCTGCCCGAGCAGGAGATCGTGATGGTGACGGGGGTGGTCGACGTCAAGACCGCCGTCGAAGCCATGAAGCAGGGCGCCACTGACTACATCCTCAAGCCCTTCGATCGTAAGACCCTCGTGGACTCCCTCGAGAAGCTCCTCCAGCGTCGCCGCCTTCGCGTCGAGCACGCCCGGCTGATGGCCGAGAACCTCGAATTCATGGGAGTCCTCTCGCTCTATGAGCGCGCCTCCGGGCTCTTCTCGACCCTCACGCTCGAGCCCCTGGCCGAACGTCTGATCGAGGGCCTCTGCCTCGAGACCCAGGCCCAGGGCGGTGTGCTCTGGATCGCCGAAGAGCTTGGCTCCACCCGGCTGGGACTCGTTGGTGCACGCGGAATCATTCGGATCGAGGATGAGCCGGAGGAGCTCTGCCTCGATCGGATGAGCGAACAATTCGAGAGTCTTCTCGAGCAGGGGGGCTCGATGGTGATGCCTCGGTCGGCGAAGGATGGCGGAGGCGTCGCTCTCTATGTGCCCCTGCGTCACGCTGGGACGCTCATCGGCATCGCGCGTCTGACGGATCTGGTGGGCGGCGCGGAGTACGGCGACCGCGAGCGAGCGGCCGCCGAAAAGTTCGTCGGCTTCGGATGCGCCGCAGTCGTGAATGCCCTGCGCTTCCGCTCCCTCGAGCGCCGCAGCTTCCGCGATCCCCTGACCCAAACCTATACCCAGGCCTACTTCCAGGACACCGTGCGCAACGAGATCCAGAAGGCCGCCCGATTCGGTCGGTCCTTCTCGATGATCTTCGTGGATGCCGGCTCTCTCGCCGAGCTTCGCCGCCGGGGCTCGAATGGCGAGTTGTCGCGGTGGGTCGAGAACCTGGTCGAGCATCTGGGGGCCGACCTGCGCAGCACGGACCTGCTCGCCTCGGAGAGCGATAGCCGCTATTGGATGCTGCTTCCGGAGACCGACGCCGTTGGAGCCGCCGTCCTCAAGCAGCG
>CBDUYG010000056.1:0-11657 GCA_965371385.1 uncultured Myxococcales bacterium
GTGATCTCGAGCTCGCCATCGAAGACCTCGGTCTCGAAGCTGCGAACCACGGCCTTGTAGGGCGCACCCGCCTCGGCGGCAATGTCGAAGTTGGCAAGAGCCTGTTCACCCTCGATATCGACATCGAAGCGCCGCACTCCCGCGCTACCGCTGCTGTCCGCGAAGTAGAGGCGCACCTGGTAGCGGCCGTTCTCGACCGGGAAGGTGTAGGACAGCCCCTCACCCGAGATCCGTCCCGTGCGATGCGTGACGTAGAGAACATCGTCCTCGGTAGCCGCGATCGGCTGACCGGCCGAGATCCCACCCGAGGTGCCCACCGCCTCGAAGCCTGCGTCGCGAGTCCACGTGCGCTCGCCGGAGTCGCTGACATCGCTCGCGCTGCCCGCATTGACGCGGTAGGGGCTGAGGGTCCGCCTCCCCACGTCGGGATCGTTCGGATCCGCGTCGGCGAAGTTGTCCCCGAAGCCGTCGCCGTCCGCGTCCGCCCATTCAAAGGGATCGTTCGGGAAGGCGTCCGCGAAGTTGTCCCCGAAGCCGTCACCATCGCTATCGGCGCTCTCGTCCGGGTCGGAGGGGAAGACGTCGCCGTTGTCCCCGACGCCGTCGTTGTCGCTGTCCGAGCTCTCGCTACCGTCGTTGGGGAAGACATCGCTGTTGTCCCCGACGCCGTCGTTGTCACTATCGTCCCACTCCGTGGGATCGTTGTCGAACAAGTCTGCGTTGTTTCCGACGCCGTCGTTGTCGTCGTCGAGCCATTCATTCGGATCGTTGGGGAAGGCATCCTCGCCGTCGGGATGCCCGTCGTTGTCGCTGTCGGCAGCCGCCAGCAGCTTCTGATTCGACTTGACGGATTCGAGTCCCTCGTCGTCGTAGGCCGTCATCACGACGTAGACGCTGCGGAGATCGTCGACGTCGATCATGCGGATGAAGTTGCCGTCCTCTCCGACGGTCGCCTCCGCGACCAGAAAGTCCTCGAGGTGTGCCCCGAACTGACCCGAGTCGAAGCTCGTGTAGACCCGAAAGCCGACAATCCCGGTGGTATCCAAGTACTGCCAGCGAATGGTCTCGATGCGCGCTTCTGCGCTCAACGAAATCAAGAGTGTGAAGACGGAAAGTCCGACCCCTCGCCACAAGCTCTTCGTTAATCTCACGACGTCTCTCTGTGCCATCACTGCCCTCGATCGGGCCTCGGACCCGCCCCCGACTCCGTCGAGGGCATGCGAGGCTGAAGCCGTATGGGCTTGGTTATCGGCGACACCCCACAGGCCTCTGTGACAGCAATCACCGGGATGGTACGCGAGTTGCTGGATACCCCGGCAAGCTGAAGCTCTGCGCGAGACCGGCGTCGGAGAATCGTTGCAGAAAACAAGACCTTCTGGCTCCGCATGCGCGATGCTTGAGAGTCGTTTCGGACGCAATTGGTGCGCATCCGCACGAGAAATAATCGTTTTTCGAAGTCGGCGCCGAATCGCCTGCCCGACCGCTCAGCCTGTCACTTGCGAGAACTGTTCAGCCCGCTTTCCGAGCGGCGCCCGCGGGGCGATCTCCATGCCTGGCCCGACCATGATGCCCGGCGCCGGTTGCGACGATCCGAGCGTCTGAGACGATGCTTCGAAGCGGCACTCCCCCTCAGGCGTCGACGGCCGAGTCGGCCGAGTCGGTCATCAGATCCCGGGCGTAGTCGAGAGTCGAGGCCGGGCTCGCGAAGAAGTGCTGACTCCCCGCATGGATGTCCCGGAAGCAGCGCTGAAGTGCACCGTCTCGCAGCGCGGTCGTGCCGGCCAGGAGGTAGGCGCCTCGCACGATTTCGGCCGCCTCCCGGGAAACGTGCACGGTCGCCTGGCGCACGACGTTGTTGAGCTTGGGGTTCAGCGAGCCCGTCGCCTCGACATCCCTCTCGAGCTGCGCAAAAGACTCGTGGACCCACGCCGACGCCGAGCGATGGCGGGACTCCAGGGTTCCGAGCTCGAGTAGGAAGGCTTCGCCGTCCTTGAGGAAGCTCCCCGACCCCATTCTCACCTTGGTCTTCGCAATCGCGCGCAACTCGTCGAGGGCGCGGCGCGCCACCCCAATCGCCCAGCCCGCATGACCCGCAGCCGTGAGACCGATCACCCCGATCTCGAAGACGGGACCCCCGCGCCGGCGCACGGGGGCCGCAAAGAGAAATGTCCCCTCACGCGGAGCAAACGCTTCGTTGAGGCCGTAGTCGAGGCTCGCAGTGCTGCGCAGGCCGAGCACGTCCCAATTGCCGCGAAGCTCGGCCTCGGCCTTGGGCACGAGGCCGAAAAGATATTGCGCCGGTGCATCCGAGCCCTCTTCGGGCATGACCAGGAAGCCGGCTCCCACCCACTCCGCGTAGTCGATCCCGCTCCCGAACTGGTAGTTGCCGGTAATGCGATAGCCCCCGGCCTCCTCGACCCCGACGCCGTTGGGCGCAAACTGACCCGCCGCGAGGGGAACGCCGTCGCTGAAGAGCTTGCTCAGGAAGGGCTCTTCCGCGTAGGCGCCGAAGTACGCGATCGTCGAGGCGCCGGCCATCAGGCACCAGCCCGTCGAGCCGTCGGCGCGCGCGACCTCTTCGTAGACGTCGACGATATCGTTGATTGCGAGCTCCGATCCCCCGACCTCCTTGGGAGTCATGACGCCAAAGAGACCTGCGGAGCGCAGAGCATCGACGCTCTCCTTCGTCACGGGCGAATCGCCGGCCTTGTCGGCGCTGTCGCTGAGGAATGTGCGCAGCTCACGCGCGGCTTCGAGTTGCGGTGTGGACACGTTGGACTCCTGGATCGGGGCTGGGAATTCGGGGGCGGCGAGACTCTAGGAGATCGACACTTCGCGTGCTTCGTACCGAACAGAACGGGCATGATGCCCTGCCCGGGAGGCGAGAGCCGGTCTGCTGGGAAAGCGAAAAAGAATTTTGCTTCCCGGTATTTGCAGCGAGAATTGCGCCGTGGCCGGACGCCTCGCTCGGCTATTCGGCGACCTCGAGCACCAGCGTCACCTGGACCTCGACCTTGACCGGGCCCGGCGTAATGGGAGGCGGAGCCGAATCCTGCGCCATGGCCTGCATGCTCTGTCGCATCATGGGCCGCGGGGTCGCACCGCCGCCGCTCTCACGTACGCGCAGCACGCGTACGATCCGCAGGCCGAGCGCCTTCGCGATTGCGTCCGCCTTCATGCGCGCCGATCTGGATGCCGACGCCAGGGCCTCCGCGCGCAGCTTCGCATCATCCGCGAGGGTGAAGGTCAGGTTCTCGATCGCGTCCGCACCCGCTTCCAGTGCCGCGGCCGTTACTCCCCCAACCCGATCGAGCTCCTTCACCTCGACCCGGATGCTGTTGTGCGCCTGGTACCCGATCAGGATCTGCTGACCGTCCTTCCAGCGATAGCGAGGTGAGACCGCATAGCCCTCGGTCGTCGCGCTCCCGCCCTTCCCCACCGACCCGGCGAGCGCCGCCATCACGGCGTCGCTGCGACGAGCGTTGTCGGCGGCGGCGGCGTTGGCCTGGGAGTTCTGGCTCTTGATCGTCACGCGGAAACGGGCGATATCGGGCGGAGCCGAGCGCTCGGCCCTGCCCGTGACCTCGATCGCAGGCGGACCATCGTCATCGGCATGGGATGGGGCGGGGGCGAGGATCGATGAGGTGATGAGCAGGGCGGTGAATATGAGCGGTGCGATGATGTGTCCAGGTTTCATTTCATCCTCCGTGTCGCAAGGGTAGCGGTGTTTTCAGATCGCCCCGACTCGGACGATCAATCGACGGAAATGCCTGCAGATCATCCCGATCCGGATCTCCCGGACAGGCATGGATAGCAGCGGACATCGGGAGAAGCGTTCATCGACGGCAACGCCCCATCAGCCCTCGGTTTCTCAATCCCCCGGCCGCCGCCCGGCTCGCGCGAAGATCCTGGCGAGCTTTTCGCTTCCCGCGTAGCCGAGCTCGATCGACGGCTTCTCCGCAACCCTGAAGAGGAGGGCGGCTGCGAGGTAGGTTGCCAGGAGGCAGGTGACGCAGAAGAGGATTCCCCCCAGGATTCCCACGCGCTCATGGACGAGCCCCGAGAGCAGGATGATGATGGGGTAGTGAATCAGATAGATGCTGTAGGAAACGCGCCCGATCCAGGCAATCGCAGAGCCCGACAGAAAACGTTTGAAGCCGGCGTCGTGCACGGCCCCCGAGACGAGGATCATCGACCCCAGGCCGTAGAGAAGAATCGAAACGCGCTGATGGCGACCCGCAATGAGGAGCAGCGATGGGAGCGCCATGACGACCCAGCCGGCCAGGAGCAGCAGGTTGACGCGCCACCCGCGCAGACCGGAAAAGAACTTCGCCAGGCGGTCGCCCTCGCAGTAGATCGCGATTCCGATGCTGAAGTCGATCGCGTAGTGCTTGACGGGCAGCGTCTTGAAGTCGAGGAAGAGGACCGCGAGCGAAATCGCGAAGAGCACACTCCAGTGACTGCGAGCCACGAGCCAGATCATCAAGGGCAGAAGCAGCGAGTAGATCATCTCGACCCGGAGCGTCCAACCTACGGGAATCAAGCCGGAGGCGCTGCCCGGGAAAAGCAGGGCGCGGCCCAGCTGCTCGAACGTGAGCGTGATGTTGCGCACCTGCGCGACGTATGCGCTCATCCCGGCCGTGGGCTCGCCATCGGGATAGAGATGAAGGCTCGCGAACCAGGTAAGCAGGAGCGCCGCAACGAAGGGGATATGGATGCGCAGGATGCGGCGCAGATAGTACTGGCTGATCCCGAGCCGGCTCATCGCCCGTGCGGCCGGGGCGGCCAGGCAGTAGCCGCTCAGCACGAAGAAGAGATTCACTCCACCGCCGCCGTTGGCCAGGATCGAGAGGGGGCTCTGGAAGAGCGCGATCGACTGCTCCGGCGTCTTTGCCAATGCACCGATCGCGTGGGTGACGAGCACCGAGGACGCCGCCAGCCCGCGTAGTCCGTCGAGGGAGGTGACGCGCGCGCCTCGGCGTCCGGGAGGGTGAACCACTTCAGGTGAACCCGATGGCGACATCCGGGTCGCCTCGACGACGTTTCGAGAGTCCGTCACCCGCGAACGATCGGTCGGAGGTAGGGGCTGTCCAACATCACCTCAGTCCGTTCAGCTTCCGGAAGGGGGCGTCTGCGTGTCTCTCGGCTCGAGGCCATGACGGTTCTCCCAACCCGATGGGTAGCCCGCAAGAATCCCCATCCGCGCCTATGCAAAGCTCCCGGTAGTTATAGCGATTCGCTGTTTGGCTTGCCTATTCTTCGGAAAAGTGCTGGGGATACCTCGAATGGACTCGAGTTCTTGATGCTGCGTTGGATGGCGCTCTCCCGTGCGAGGCCTTTGTCACTGGTTGATTGCGACACGGTCCCCTTCGGCTCGGATTCCTTTCGCTCGAAGTCGCACCCTCGCGACTCGGGATGCTCGAGGGCGTCCGAGCCCCGGGGCTCGACGATGACGATCAGAGCACCCCACGAGGAAGCAAGCCGATGAGTCCGCGATCTCTCTTGCTCGGTCTCGGACTGGCACTGGCCGCGTTGCTCATGACGGCGGCGGTGCTCGAGATCGGGCTTCGGATTCTTCCAGAGGAGATTCGGGGCTACCGGGTGGCGGCCTCCCGCTTCGTTCGTGCCACGGAATTCACTCGGGACCGCACCGCCAACCAACTTGGTTTCCACGATGTCGAGCACCTTCCCGGCCCTTCCGATAAGAGGCGTGTCCTCCTGCTGGGCGACTCCTACGTGGAGGCAGTGTCCATGACAATTCCGGATACGGTTGGTCAGCGACTCGAGGCCGAGCTCACTTCACGCAGCGGAATCGAATACGAAGTCATCTCCATGGGTCATGGCAATCTAGGCCAGGATGCCCAGTACCGGTGGCTGAAGAAGTCGGGGGAGGTGTACGAGCCCGCCATCGTCGTGACATTGTTCATGACGCTCAACGATTTGATCGACGATTCCCGGGCCTTGAAGCGCCACCGCGCGGTCAATGACCGCGGGCTCTTCAGGCGGCGCCCGGGCTGGATCAACCTGGGGTTCGATCAGGCTCCGGCGCTATGGTTCGAAAACTCGGAGCTGAATCGTTTCATCTCCTTCCGCCTCTCCCTCGTATCCAGCCTGAACCGCAAGAGTGACGAAGAAGGTCTGATGATACCCTTCACCTACTACGTCTTCGGCAAGGATTACGATGAGGGCTGGGAGCAGGCCTGGGAGCTGAAGCGCACCATCCTGGAGAAGACCCGGGACGTCGCGATCGGCAATGGCTCGAGGTACCTCGTCGTCTCGGCATCCACGCCCCAGGGCGTATATGGCCGCGACGGGGGCCTGGAAATTCTGCAAGGAGTCTACCCCGACATGCGAGAGCTCGAATGGGATCTCGACAAGCCGGATCGGCGCCTGAGCGAGATCTGCGGCGACCTCGGCGTTCCGATCCTGCTGCTCGAGCCGCTCTTTCGTGAGACACTGGAAGCAACCGGAAAACGATTACACTGGAAGTTCGACGGTCATTGGAACGCTGAGGGCAATCGGCTCGCCGCGTCGCTGATCGCCAATTTCATACTGGAAGACGAGCCCGACTCCGAGCCGGCCCCGGCTGGACCGTGATCGCTCATCGTCGTTGACCGGCACACCACGATGCGCGCAGAATCAGACTTCAGGGTCCCTCTCGACGAATGGAATCCAGGAAGCAACACTCAACCCTGCCGAGCACCGCTGGCTTGCATCACGTTGGACGAAATGGCGGATCGCAGCGTCTCGAGATCCGCAGACGAACGCCAACCGGGTCGGCGAGTCGACAGAGACAACGTCTCGTGCTTTGTGGAGCCGGTATCTGCGACCGCTCCACACCGAGCTGGTATCGCCGGAATTCGGGACCGTTGCGGTCTCGTACGGGAGAATGGATCAGTGCGGACTGGAACGCCGACGCACCCGGGAAGACCCATGCTCCGGCAACGAAGGCGCACTCTCGCGGGGATTCGCGGCTTCATCCTTATCGGATCGATCGCCGCTGGGGGCCTCCTGCCGGGTTGGACGTTCGCAGATCCGACGGCCGCGGCTGCTGCCGCCCAGACCGAGACTCGGCCCAAGGAGGCCTCCGTCACGGAGCCGAGCGCCTCCCTGTTTCAGACTGGACTGCACTGGGTTGCGCTCGAGAGGGTGGATTTCGATCTCGGTAATCCCATGGATGTGGATCAGGAAGCCGGGCGCATTTTCGTCGTTTCGCGCGAGGGGCTGCTGACCTACTACGACCCCGTCTCCGAGGCATTCCGGGTCATCACCCAGATCGATATGAATCGAGCCGGGCTGGAGAAGAGTCCCTACCTCTACCTTCAGAAGTTCAACCGGAATGGGTTTCGCAGCTTCGGCCTCTTCGTCGAACACGACGGCGACAACTTCACCGCCTATGTCGGGCATCACTATTTTCGCGACAAGTGCTTCCATTTCAGGATCTCCAGGATCGTGTTCGATCTAGAGCAGGGCGGGCCGCGGATCGTGAGTGATCCGGAAACCCTCTTTTCCGCGGAGCCGTGTGTCGAGCCATTCGCCGACGGTCGATTCGCGGGTCATCAAGCCGGTGGTCGAATCGTGTCCTTCGATGACGATCGCCTGCTGGTTTCGATCGGGGATCACGAGTTGGACGGGATCCGAGGTCCACTGGTCGTGTCGCTGGATCCGGCGAGCCCCTACGGAAAAATCGTGCTCATCGACAAGAAGTCCGGGGCCCTCGAGATCTTCGCCAAAGGGCTCCGAAACCCACAGGGCTTGACGATCGCCGAAGACGGAACGATCTATTCGACCGAACACGGCCCCCAGGGTGGCGATGAGCTCAACGTGATCGTTCGCGGCGGGTCGTACGGTTGGCCGCAGGAGACCTACGGCACAGAGTATTTCAACCAGCCGTGGCCCCGGGCCGAAGCCCAGGGGCGTCACGACAAGCAAAGGGCGCCGCTCTTCGCGTGGATGCCCTCGATCGGAGTCTCGGCTCTATCGGAGGTCAAGCCCGGCCAGTTCGCCCTGTGGCAGTCCGACCTTCTCGTAGGATCACTCATGGCCGAGACGCTCTTTCGATTGCGCCTGCAAGACGGCCGCGTCGTCTACTCAGAGCCGATCGAGCTCGAGGAGCGGGTTCGCGACATCGAAGTACTCGACGACGGTTCGATCCTCATCGCGACCGATGGCCGACAGCTCTTGATGCTGCGGGACGCTGGCGAGATCTTCAAGAGAAGGAAGGAGCTCGAGCTACCCATGCAGTTTCCGATCGGGAGGGTGCGCCCCAGTCCGGATTCCGTGCCCGCGCTGGCCTTCTCTCGAATCGACGCATCCAGCACGGGGCGTTCGATCTTCCAGGATCGCTGCTCAGCTTGTCATCGCCTCGATGGCCGGGTGGAAGTTTCGGTTCCCTTGAATGGCGTCGTCGGCCGGGAGATCGGGAGCCTCGAGGGCTATTCCTACTCCAAGCAGCTACAGAACGATGGGCGAAGCTGGGAGCCGAAGCTCCTGAAGAGCTTTCTGTTGAAGGGCAGCTCGATCTTTCCCGGAAACCGGATGCCGAACGTCAAGCTGGGAAAGAAGGGAGCGGACAAGGTCATCGAGTACCTGTCCGGCCTCGAGGATTGACGTCCCACCCGACGCCTCGCGAGTCGCCAGCCCCCGACACTGCCAACAACCTGCAGACATTCGTATCGCTTGGTCACAGACGTCGGCGAATCACGTCGACGAAGGATTCGAGATCGCCCAGTCGATTCACCAGGACGTCGTGGACGATGTCGAGGTCGACCTCGGTATAGCCGTGTACGAGCACGTTCCTGAACCCAGCCATGTCGGCGAGAATCTCTCCCAGTTCGCGCGGCACCCAGCCTGCCTCGACGAGAAGATCGAAGAGAGCCCTGTTCGTCGCCGGCTCGCCGAGCCTGAGATCCGAGACGACATGCGAAGCGACGTCCAGAGCGGCCTGTATCGCCAGCTGCAAGGTATGCTCCACGAAGCGCCTTTCCCGGATGTCGTCGTGGATCCGATCTGGATGTGCATGTGTCCGCAGCTGCTGTACACAGGTTTCGATGAACGCGAGTCGCTTTGCCAGCAGGTCGGCGTCGGTCATGCAGCCCGCGTGCGCCGGTAGCGTCTCAACATCGGAAGGAGGTCGAAGTACTCATTGCGCTTCGCCACCTCGAAGCGAATTCGCAGCGAGGGATCGTTCTCGCACACGAGAATTCCGTCTCGCAGCACGCGATGCACGAGATCCGCGGGAACACGATTGAGCACCACGACGTCTGCGGGTCGGGCCAGCTCGCGCTCCAGCTCGGCTTCGATCCGAGAAGCGGGCCCCCCGAGCATCGATGCGGGTTCGTTGGTGAAGAGGACCGCGAGATCCACATCACTACCGGAGTGGGCCTCATCGCGCGCATGGCTACCGAATAGATAGGCGGCCGCGATCTCTCCGTGTCCTGTCGAGAGAACCCTCCGAACTGTCTCCTCGATCTGAGATCCCATCGGGGGAACTTAGCCCGCTGGCGGCGCAGGTGCCCTTTCGATCGGGCGGCCGAGTCACATCGGGCCGGGGCCCCGAATACGGGCCGGCTCGTCCCAGAATGGGAGAAGTCGTGCAGCTCCAAAGAACCCCGAGCTCCCCTTGTGAAGGGGTTTCTCGCCCGCAACGTGACGGATTATCGAACCGCCGGCTCGCCGACGCCTTCCCCGGTGAGGAATCCCAGCAGCTCGGCCTCGAGTTCGCGGGGGCGCTCGATCACCAGGTTGTGTCCCGCTTCGGCGATCTCGCACGCACGCGAGCGCGGCAGCACCTCGAGCATCCGATCGACGGTCTCGCTCGAGAGACTACGAGAGTCCTTGCCACGCACGATGAGACAGGTCGAGCGGATCCTGCCGAGATCACTCCAGAGCGCGTCTTCACCCGCCTTTGCCCACTTTTCCCGATCGAAGCCGCGACGGGCCTCGGGGTCCTTCGCGCTGTGCGGACGATAGAAGGTGGGATCGAGCTTGGGAACGAATCCCCCCTCTCCATCCGGCTTCAGCCACACTTCGGCGAGGTGCTGTAGCAACGAAGGATCGGCGTTCGGGTAGCTGGCACAAAGCTCCTCCGCATACTCCCGGGGAGTCGAATAGCGCCCCGCACCCGCGCCCCCATCCTTCCGAACTCCACCTCGCCCGCGCGCACTCAGCTCGGGACCCGCTTCCAGCAACACGAGGTCTCCGACCCGCTCGGGGAATCGAGCCGCCACTCCCATCGCCGCGTGCCCCGCGATCGAGTGCCCGACGATGTGAGTCGTTTCCAACTCGAGCCGATCCAGCACCCTCACCACATCCTTTCCAATCACGATGTAGTGATAGCGAAAATCCGGATCGTGCCCCGATTCGCCGTGCCCCCGAAGATCGAGCCCAAGGACTCGAAACCGCTCGGCCAGCAAAGGCACGACGGGATCCCAGACCCGAGCCGAAAGCCCGAACCCATGCAGCAAGAGAAGTGGAGGGCCTTGCGAGCTCCACTCGAAGACATTGAGCGGCAGCCTGCCCTCACCTTCGAGCGAGATTCCCCTGAGCGGCAAAGCCAGCTTCAATTCACCTCACCCCCATCCACGTCGAGCCGCATACCAAAGCGACGACGGAGGGGCAGGCAAGAGAGGCTGCCGCGCGGATCGACCTTCGGAGAACGACGACCTCTCTTCCCCGGTCGGCTCAGCTCCGATCCCCGCATTTCCATGCACCGACCCCTTCGCCGACCGTCATCCCCAACCGGATGTCTCCAACCGACGCTAAGCCCCAATGCCGTACTTCTCGATTTGAGCGTCGATCAGCTTCGTACTGTTGTTCTTCAGATCGAACTCGATCTCCGCCGGAAAGATCCCCTGGGCAGTCAGGCGCGTGCCCACGCGATGCATGATGACGGCGAACTGGAAGTTGCTGAGCAGCTCGTAGTAGTCGAGCTGATCGGCGCTGTACCCACTCTGCGACTCCCACAACTCGATCATTCGCCCACGGTCGGGCAGCCCGTCCAGCTTCGGATGCCCCAGCCCATACGTGAGGCTGTCGTCGAGCACGAACCACCACGCCATGTCGTGGACGGGATTGCCGAGGTGCA
Source organism: uncultured Myxococcales bacterium (assembly GCA_965371385.1). Lineage (GTDB taxonomy): Bacteria > Myxococcota_A > UBA9160 > UBA9160 > UBA4427 > CBDUYG01. The sequence goes on from CBDUYG010000056.1 coordinate 11,087, forward strand.
CCATTTCCCAGTCGAGGACACCCGTGATCTCGCCCCCCTGGATCATCAGGTTCGGGGGCTTCGCATCCCCCCAGCAGAGAGTCAGGGGCTCGTCGCTCGGCTGGTTGTTTTCGAGATACGCGAGCACGGGATGGAGCTTGTCGAAGGGGCGCCCCAGGCTCTCCGCCCAGGCGAGAAACGAGGTGTAGTAGTCGAGAATCTCGGCGAGCGGCGTCTCGAAGCGCTTCGAATCCCACAGATCCTCGAAGCCCAGCTCCCGCCAGCTCACGCGGTGAACCGCGGCGATCTGGCGGATCGCGTTCTCCCAGATGGCTCCGCGCGTCTCGGGGCTCTCCTCGGTGAGCCAGCCGTCGATCTGGTAGGGGGGATTGTCGGCAAGGTAGCGTCCTTTGAGCTTCTCCATCACATAGAAGGGCTTGCCCAGCAGGTCGCGGTCGGGCTCGTAGCCCAGCATCACCGGCACCTCGACGTCGCTATCCTTGAGGCGCTGCATCGTCCGGAACTGCAACTCGAGGTCGTACTCGGGAAAGACACCCTCACCTTCGGGCTCGAGGCGCACCACCAGACCCTG
>CBDUYG010000057.1:0-11657 GCA_965371385.1 uncultured Myxococcales bacterium
CGCAGCATCGACTATGTCGACGAGCTTCCCCGTGATCCGAACGGAAAGCTCTACAAGCGCAAGCTGCGGGATCCCTATTGGGAGGGGCGCTCCCAGATCTGATTGGGAGCGGCGGAATGACGCGAGGCCCGACCTGATCGCGCCTTCTCCAGGGGATCCGAACACCTGACGGGTATTTGTTCGTGCACCCTATTGCGTGCGCACGATTCGCGACGAGCTAACTGGAATGGGTTTCTCTCGATCTATCCGTCTCGATGCGTCGTTGGTCATCGATTCCATCTGGGGAGCGGTTTTCGAGGCTAACCGCCTCTCTTACACGAAGGGGCGGCCGGCCGCGGCGACTCGGCGACGGTGCCGTGTGATTTCTCCAAGACTCGCCACCCTTCTCCTGGTACCGGCACTGCTCCTCACTGCCGGCGTCACCTCGGCATCGACGACCGTCCAGATCACCGACAACAGCACCGACGACAGCCGCCCCGCCATCTCCGGCTCGAACCTGGTGTGGTCTGCGAGGGACGGAAGCATCGACAACGACCACGAGATCTACTTCTGGGACGGCGCCACCACCACCCAGATCACGAACAACAGCACCGATGACCGGTACCCCGCGATCTCCGGTTCGAGCGTGGTGTGGAGTGGCCACGACGGCAACGACTGGGAGATCTACCTCTGGGACGGCGCCACCATCAGCAACATCTCGAACAATCTCACGGGCGACGAATATCCCGCCATCTCCGGCTCGAACGTGGCCTGGCGCTGCCATGACGGCAGTGACGACGAGATCTGCTTCTGGGACGGCTCTAGCCTCACCCAGCTCACGAACAACAGCACGCGCGAGGGCAACCCCTCCATCTCCGGCTCGAACGTGGTGTGGCACGGTTGCGACGGCGGCACTGGCACGACCTGCAGCGGAGGTGATTACGACATCTACCTCTGGGACGGCGTGAACACCACCAACATCTCGAACAACAACAGTCCCGACTCCTATCCCGCCATCTCCGGCTCGAACGTGGTGTGGCACGGCCACGATGGTAGCGACTACGAGATCTACCTGTGGGAGGGCGGCACCACCACCCAGCTTACGAACAACGGCACGGTCGATCGCTTTCCCGTCATCTCCGGCTCGAACGTGGCGTGGTACGGCTACGATGGCATCGACTACGAGATCTACCTGTGGCAGGGCGGCACCACCACCCAGATCACGAGCAACAGCAACAACGACCTCTATCCCGCCATCTCCGGTTCGAACCTGGTATGGCAGGGCGACGACGGCAGCGACGACGAGATCTACTTCTGGAAGGACGGCGACAAGATCCAACTCGTCGAAGACAGCGGCTCGGCCCGGTTCGTCGACATCTCGGGCTCGAGCGTCGTGTGGACCGAGTCTGGCGGGTCCGACTTCGAGATCTTCCTGTGGGACGGCGCGAGCGTCACCAACGTGTCGAACAGGAGTGGTACCGACCAGTATCCGGCCATTTCCGGCTCGAACGTGGTCTGGGAGTGCTGGGACGGGACGGACTTCGAAATCTGCTTCTGGGACGGGGCCACCAGAACCCAGCTTACCAACAACACCACCAACGACCGAATGCCCGCAATCTCGGGCGCAACCATCGTCTGGTACGGCGACGACGGCAGCGACGACGAGATCTACCGGTGGGAAGCCGGCGCTACCACGCAGCTCACCAACAACAGCACCGACGATCAGGATCCCGTCATCTCGGGTTCGAACGTGGCCTGGGCGTGCCACGACGGCAACGACTACGAGGTCTGTTTCTGGGACGGCGCCACCACCACGATAGTCACCAACAATCTGCACCACGATTCGGATCTCGCGATCGACGGCTCGACCATCGTTTGGAGAGGCTGCGACTACCAGTGGGCACCACCTCCCTCATGCGCAGGAGGGAGCTTCGGGATCCTACACTGGCAGGGTGGCCCGATCACCAACCTCTCGCTCCCGTTGGGCACCAGCGGCAGGGAGCCGGATATCTCCGGCTCGAACGTCGTGTGGGAGAGCGAGACCTACAAACCGGACATCTACCTGCTCGAGGGCGACACGCTCCACCGGCTGACCGCGGACCAGCATTGGAACGTCCGACCCGCGATCTCGGGATCGAACGTGGTCTGGCGCACCGTGGACCTGGCGAATCACCTTTCACAGATCTACGCGACGCAGGGCGCACCTCCGGACTGCGCCAACGGCGTAATCGACCCCGGAGAGGAATGCGACGACGGTGCCACCCAGCTGGGCGACTGCTGCTCGCCCATCTGTGAGATCGAGCCCGCCACGACCGAGTGCCGACCCGACTGGGGTGATTGCGGCGTCGCTGAGTTCTGCACGGGAACCAGCCCGGACTGCCCGGCCGATCTCCACCAGCCCTCCACGACCGAATGCCGCCCCGCGGTCGGAATCTGCGACACCGCCGAGTTCTGCTCGGGCAGCTTCTACAACTGCCCCAGTGACGGCTACGAACCCGATACCCTCGTGTGCCGCGTCTCGACGGATCTGTGCGATGCAGCCGAGACCTGCACGGGCAGCGACCCTGATTGTCCGACGGACGTCCTCGAGCCCGACACCACCGTGTGCCGTGAGTCCGCTGGTGTGTGCGATGTGGCTGAGAGCTGCACTGGAGTGGGACCCGGCTGCCCGAGCGACGAGGTGCTGAACGACGTCCCCTGCCTCGACGGCGACGTCTGCAACGGCGATGAGATATGCGCGGTGGGTGTGTGCACGTCTGGGCTGGCGCTCGACTGCGACGACGGCAATCCGTGCACGGCCGACAGCTGCGACGAGATCGCCGGGTGCGGTCACGAACCGATCGAGGGCTGCAAGGTACCCCTTCCCGGCACGTCACCGGCCGGGGGAGTGATCGTGATCATGCTCATGGCCGCCGCGGGCGCGACCTTGCTCGCCAGGCGACAGCGGCATGCGCATGGGCGCGCGATCTAGGACGACAGGTGAGAACATGAACGGGGCGGAGAGCATCAGCTCTCCGCCCCGATCCATATCGCTTTTCCAATTCGCTCTCCGGCCGGTCGCCTCGTGGCCTGTCGCCTCGCCAGCTCCAGAGGCGCCTTCCAGTCCGGATGATTCTCAGCCTTCCAGCGTGATCGCCTGGCGGGGGCAGAGACGCGCGGCCTCTCGGGCCTTCTCCTCGAGGTTGCCGGGCACCTCCTCCATCAGGACGGTGAGCGTATCGTCCTCCTCGACGCGGAATACTTCCGGGGCCGACTTCATGCAGAGGGCGTTCGCTTCACACAGGTCGTAGTCGACTACCACCTTCATCGAAATCTCCTTATCCCTTGTCTTCCGTCTCTTCCGTCGATTCTTGCTCTTTCGTCATTTCTCTCGACGAATCTATTCGGACTCATGTCACGACCTCGCTCTCACGTCCCGGGAAAGCGTTTGGTTGCAATCTAGCCCAAGCCCCCAGAACCTGCCGCCTCAATCGAGGTGGCCCAGGATCATTCCACTGGTCGGAACACCCACGCCCGCGGTCACGAGCACGTGTTCATTCTTCTCGGGCTGATTGTACGATGTACCCCGAATCAATCGGACCCCCTCGTTGACCCCGTTCATACCGTGAATGTATGCCTCGCTCAGCTGCCCGCCGTGGGTGTTCGTCGGAAGCCGTCCCCCGAGACCCAGGGCCCCATCCTTGATGAAGTCCTTGGCTTCTCCCGGCTTGCAGAAGCCAAAGCTCTCGAGCTGCCAGAGGATGATCGTCGAGAAGGCGTCGTAGATCACGGCCGCGTCGATGTCATCGGGGGTCAGCCCCGAGATCTCCCAGTTCTGTTTCGCCACCAGATCCATCTCCGGCAGGGAGGAGATCGAGGGCCGATAGAAGCTGGTCATCACCTCCTGGTCCGCTCCGGCCGCCTGGGCGACCGAGCGAATGACCGCAGCCCCGCCCGGCAGATCCCGGGCGCGCTCGGGGGTCGTGACGATGCAGGCCGTCGCTCCGTCCGTCTCCTGGCAGCAGTCGTAGAGCCGCAGGGGATCGACGATCTTGCGGGCGTTCTGGTGATCCTCGATCGTGAGGGGCTTCTGATAGAAGAATGCCGCGGGGTTCTTCACCGCGTGCTTGCGCTGGGTGACGCAGAGGTTTGCGAGGTCTTCGCTGGTGCAGCCCGTCTCGTACATATATCGCTGGCTGAACATGGCGACCCAGCTCGCCGGCGTCATCAGACCCGAGGGCATGTACCAGCTCCAGTGGATCAGATCCGACGTGGTCGGTCCGCCGGACACACCTTCGCTGTAGCGAGCGCCGGAACGACCATTCAAGGCGCGATACACGACGACGTACTTCGCAGAGCCGGTCGCGACCGCCATCGCGGCCTGGTGCATCACGCCGATCGCCGCGCCACCGCCGTGGGGTGTGCGGCTGAAGAAGGTGAGATCCTTGATTCCGACGGCCCGAGCGATCTCGATCTCATCGCTGGTGTCCATCGTGAAGGTCGTCATGCCGTCGATGTCGCCCGGCGTGAGACCGGCGTCCTTGATCGCAGCAGCCGTCGCCTCACAGGCCAGGGCGAGCTCCGAGCGGCCGGAGTTCTTCGAGAACTCCGTCTCGCCGATTCCCACGATCGCAGCTTCGTTCTTCAGTGTGATGGGCATTGCTCTTGCGCTCCTGATGCTCTCGCCTGGTCTTCGATCGCCCGAACCGGATCGGATCGAGTCCGCGGCGCCATGGATGGCGGGGTGACGCGTCTTCAATCGAGTGGCAGGGCGACCTTGACGGTTCCGGTCACGTGATTCCCCCAGGTATTCCTACCCGCAACGTCGACCTCGATCTCACCCGTCGCCGCGTCGGCCGAGAGGACCGACCCGCTCATCTTCATGCTGTCCCCGGGCAGATTCGGCGTACCGAGCTTGATAGCCACATTGGTCACCCGGGCGTTGACTCCCGCCCAGTCGGTCACGAAGCGTTCCACCAGGCCATTGGTCGTGAGGATGTTCATGAATACATCCTGCATCCCCGAGGCCATCGCGGCGCCTCGATCGTGGTGTACCGGGGTGTAGTCCTGGGAGGCCAGCGCGCCGCCCACGATCAGGCTCGAGGTCAATTCGATGTCCTGACCCGGGAGGGAATCGCCCACGCTCACGTCCTTGATACTCAGACTTTTCCTGCTCATTGCGACTCCTGCGGACCGTCTTCGCCCCTCACTCGGTCCACTGCGGCGGAGGCATCCCACCGCCGCGGTTCAATCTCTATTCGATGGGCTTGAAGATCACCATCTCGAAGCCCGGGTCCATCTCGCGAATCTCCGCCTGCACCTTCATGCCGATGTGGACCGACTCGGGATCGCAGTCGACGACGTTCGAGACGAAGCGGATTCCGTCCTCCTCGAGATCGACGACCGCGATGGCCAGCGGGTACTCGTAGCCCGGGACCTCGGGATAGTGGATGACGACATAGCTGTAGACCGTCCCCTCGCCTCTCGCCGGGATCGAGTCCCACTTCGTCGACTGACATTCCCCGCACATCGGACGCGGGGGACTGCGCACGACCCCGCACTCCTCGCAGCGCTGGATCAGGAAGTGGCCCTTCTTGACGCCCTCCCACCACCACTGGTTGTCGTGACCCATCGCCGGGCGCAGGCGCGTCGGCCCGGCGGGAGCACCTCCCTCGTCACTCGCGGGCGCCGCCGGCTGCTCACCCGGCTCGAACTTCAGCACCCGGAAGGTCATGCTGCCGATCTCGTCGTCGTTCTGATCCCGGAAGACGGTGCGCGTGTTGATGAAGTATCCGATACCGAGCGCAGTGGCTTTCTGCTCGGAGATGGTCTCGATCGACGTCACCGCCCGCACCGAATCCCCGAGCCTGAGGTAGCGCTTGTACTCCTGCTCGGTATTGGTCGCGACCACGCCGGTGTAACCGACCGAATCGAAGAGCCGATGCAGCTCCTTCTGCATGTCGGCCGGATCGGGCTCCCCGGTAGCCATCGCCATGCCGGGCAGGATCCACGCCTGAAGCATCGTCGGCGGCGCGACGATCTCGCCGTGAATCGACTCCTTCGCGGCCTCCGGATCCGAATAGATCGGAAGTCGATTGTCGAGGGCCTCGCACCAGTGGCGAATCATGGCCTGGTTGACCTGATCCCGGCCGATCTCCTGAATGCCGATATCGATCCCCACATAGGGCTCGAGCTTCCGCTCGAACTCTTCTCGTTCCCTACCCTGCAGAGCCATGTTCTCTCACCACCTCTCACCACCGCTCGCCGGCGATTGATCCGGTTCCTCGCTCGTCGTGACTCGCTCTCGCAACCGCCGCCACCCCGGTCGGTCGCGGCACCGTGCATCGCCTCCACGCTCATGCGCGCAATGGGTTCGTCAACGCTCCGGCTCGCCCGACGCCTTCCGCCCGGCGCCCCGAAGCAATAGATCAGTCACCTCTTTCATACCATCGATCACGTCGTGTTGGGTGTGGAGCCCGCCGGACCAGCCAACCATTAGCGCAAACCAGTACATATTCAGATGGTAGGCGAGCCTGGATTCGATCACCTCGGCTTGCCCGGCGTCTTCGGCGTCTTCGGCACGAGTCGAGCGAACGTTCGGTCCACGCATCGCCGCCACGATCATCTTCTCGACACGCTCATGAAAGCTCGCCACCTGCTTCGCCAGCTCCGGGTCGCCGGAGGCGGCCGCCTTCACCATCGCCCGAGCCAGATTGGGGCGCCGCACGAGGCCCCGCGTCGTCAGTCTGAAGAAGGCGACGACCCGTTCGAGCTCGCTTGCTCCCTGGACCGGCCTCTGCTCGAGACGCCTGGCCATCGCCTGGGTTTCGAGGTCGAGAGCCGCGACCAGCAGGTCTTCCTTGCTGCGGAACCTGCGGTAGAGGGTCCCCAGAGCGACGCCTGCGTGAGAAGCCACATCGCGCAGCCGAACGGCTTCGAAGCCTCCCTCTTCGGCCAGGGCGACGGCCGTCTCGACGATGCGCCTGGCCCTCTCCTCCATCTCGCCGCTCTCTTCCACTTCTCGTTTCCGGGTTCGCATCGAGTGCAGCCGGATTGCCGGGCAATACCCGGAACCGGGCCCTTCGTCGGCGCTCTCGCGGGAGGCTGCAGCGCAGCTCCGGTCTTCCTCCAGACCTGCCCAGGTACGGCCCAGCGCCGCGCTGAGCAGGAATTGAAACACGTTTCACTTGCGACTTCCAGCCCCCGCTGGGACTCCGATCGGACCGCATCTCTCCGATATGGCGGCAGCGCCATATGCCGCATCTCGCCCGTCGTCGTCTAATTCACAGAACCACAGCGATGGGTCCGCGATGCTCCGCGCACTCGATCCGGCCCGGATTCGTTGCAGTCGTGACGAGTCGTCATGCGACGCTTCGTGCACGAATGACGCAGATCGACATCTCGAAACCGCAGCTTGCCTTCGAGTTGCTCGACAAGGACGACGCTTCACGATCGCAGCCATGGAATCGAGCCTCGAGTTCGCATTTAGTGCTGGCCGCACGAGATGGATACAGGGTATCCTTCATCTCGACGTTCGAGCTGTTAGCGAGTCCTGGCTGTGGTGCACTGAGCGTCGTGTACAGAGAGCGAGATCACCGAATATGCCCGCTCATGCGCGAACCCTTCGTCAGTTCTGCTCCGGCATACTGGGAAGAGGCGACCTCGATAGCAAGCTGATGCCCCCACTCCAGCGGGATGGTCAGCCTCTCGATGACACCGAACCCGGTGACCGGATCTACATCCACCATCCCGTGCGCGATGCCTCGATCGCAATGCGGGGTGGGTCTCCGCCTCTGCCCCGGCCCGGCGCACTGAAGTCGCCGGAGGCGCGCGCGACCTGCATGGCGCGCTTTGCCCATCATGAATTGATGGCCGTCGAACTCTTCGCGTGGGCCCTGCTGCGCTGGCCCGACCTGCCGAGCGAGCTGCGCGCCGACTTCGTGCGCACGCTGGCAGACGAGCAGCGCCACTGCAGACTCTACCTGGATCACCTCGCATCCCTGGGTTCGGATCTCGCACAGCACAGGCTCTCCAACTATTTCTGGAGACACGTGCCGGCGATCGAGGCTTCACCGCACGGCGTTCGCGCCTTCCTCGCGGCGGTGGGGCTGACCCTCGAGCAGGCCAACCTCGACTTCAGCATCACCTACAGGGACGCCTTCCGGGAGGCCGGTGACGAAGAGGGAGCCCGCATCCTGCAACAGGTGCACGACGACGAGATCGCACACGTCTCACTCGCGGCTTCCTGGCTTCGCCGACTCGGTCCGCCCGGCGCTGACACGATCGAGGCGTATAGCGAAGCAGTCCCCTTCCCACTCTCTGCGGCTCGCGCCAAGGGACGGCGCTTCGACGTCGCGGGCCGGCGCGCGGCGGGGCTCGACGAACCCTTCATCGAATTCATCCGCAAGGCGCGCTCATCTCAGGAGATGGCGCGCTCGACGCGGAAGCTGAAGCTGAAAGCGGCGCCCGAGAAGAAGAGTTCCGATCCGTGTGCCGCCGACTCGACCCCGGCGTTTCGGGGACTCCTGCTCTATCCGAACCTCGGAGCCGAGGAAATGCCGGGCAAGGGAGGCGTCGTGATGACGCCCACAACCCTGCCCAGCCTGCGCTTGTGGCGGCTCCTCTTCGCCAGGTCGAGCGAATTCATGATTCCGGTCTCCTCCGCTGAGACGCGACGTGCCGTTCGGAGTCTCAATGATTCCTGGTGGCCGGTCGAGCTGGAGAGCACCGCCGATCAACCGGCATTCCCCTGGCTCGAGTACGAGAGCGGAGTCGTGCCCTGGATTGCCAGCGCCCGGATCCAGGCGAATCCCAGCTACCGCGGTCAGCCGATCCTGGGGCCGCCCCCCGGAGTCGTGGCGCGGGTTCACGACAAGGCCTTCGCGGTCCGAGCGGCACGGGACGAGGAACTCCTCGACAAGGAGCTCGCGCAGCTGCCTCTGGTGCTCGATCCCGAGGTCCTCTCGCACCCGGACGAAGCGGTCCGGCTCATGAGCGAGGCCATCGAGAGCTGGCCCGAGTGGGCGGGGCGCAACTTCACCCTGAAGCCGAGGTTGGGAACCAGCGGTCGTGGGCGCGTCCCGGGGGTCAATGGCAAGCCCGATTGCCCCGCCGTTCGCGGGGCGCTCAAGCGCATGATCCGCAAGGGCGGAGCCATCCTCGAGCCCTGGTTCGACCGGGTAGAAGACCTCTCGGTGCAGCTTCACGTCTCGCCGGAAGGCGACGTCACCCTACTCGGAAGCCTCGAGCAAATCGTGGCACCGTCCGGAGTCTATCTCGGTCATCGGGCCGAGTTCGATTCACGGGGCCGGGTCTTTTCGGGGAGCCCTCACGACGAGTCCATGCGGGAGGCAGCCGCCCGACTGGCCCAGCTCGCACAGGCTGAGGGCTTCCATGGCCCCTGCGGCGTCGACGGCTTCGTCCTGCGGGCACCGGACGAGGCCGGAAACGAGCGCAACCTGCTGCGCTCGGTCGTCGAGTTCAACGCTCGCTTCACCCTCGGCACGATCGTCATCGGACTGATCCGGCGAGCCCTCGATGCAGTGCGGGCGGAGACCGAGCTCGAACCGGGCGAGCGACAGGCGTTCTACTTCGGCCTGAGTGAGCCCGAAGGGGGCTGGTCCGAGAACCTCACAGCGATCGAGGGCAAGACGAAGATGATTGCGCTCTGGCACGGATCGGATGCCTGCCGGCCCGCGATCGTCTTCGCCGAGAGCCGCAAAGCCCTGGACCCTCTCGTCGCGGCAACGCAACGCGCCCGCAAGAAGCGCTGATTCGCGAGCTGCGGAGCATCAGCCGCCCTTCGTCACGCATATAAAGCTCCGGCCCTGTGGCGCCGATCACGAAAGAGCGAGAATCGGGGAATTCCCCCCGGTTCAGGCCGGTTCGAATCCTTGCAGCCCTCACGCACACGCCTTCCAGATGGACTCCGCCGCCCCGCTCTGCTCCTGCTCGTCCTGCTACTCGGCGAGACCGGCTGCGCGACCCGGAACGACGCCCTCATCCCGGCCGCTCCCGGGATCGCGCGTGGGGTCGTCTTCCTGGATCGCGATCGCGACGGCCTGCGGGATCCTGGAGAAGAAGGGATCCGGGGAGTGCGCGTCTCGAACGGTCGCGACGTCGTACGCACGGACCATCGAGGGCGCTACGAGATCTCCGACAGGGAGAGTTCGATCCTCTTCGTGGTGAAACCGACCGGCATGATGACTCCCGTGGACGAGCATCAGCTGCCACGCTTCTACGCCCTTCCCGATCGCGCCGAATCCCAGCCCGACACTCGGGTCTCGATCGATTTTCCGCTCGTGCGCCAGAGAGAACGAAGCCCCTTCCGGGTGCTCATCGTCGGCGATCCCCAGCCTGCGAACCGCGGCCAGCTGCGCTTCTTGAAGCGCGACATCCTCGAGGAGCTTCCCGCGCAGGACGCAGCCTTTGGTATCAGCCTCGGGGATCTGGTCGGAGATGACCTCTCCCTGCTGGGCCCGCTCACCCGCGCAATGAGCCTGGTCGGCATCCCCTGGTACAACGTGCTCGGAAACCACGACCTCGACCTCGACGCCGCCGACGATGCGGGCTCCGACGCGACCTTCGAGCGATTCTTCGGTCCATCGACCTATGCCTTCGAGTACGCCCGGGTTCACTTCGTGGTGCTCGACGACGTCCTCTTTCATCCGCCTTCTGCCGCCGAAGAGCGCGGCGCCAGCTACGACGGCTGGCTCACGGACGAGCAGCTCGAGTTCGTGGCCAACTACCTGGCGGACGTACCCCTGGACGAGCGGGTCGTGCTCGTGATGCACATTCCCCTGGTCGGTCGCGATGGCCATCAGGTGCCCCAACGCAGCCAACTCTTCGCGATTCTCCAGCAGCACCCCAACACGCTCTCGATCTCGGCTCACAGCCATATCCAGCGCCACCACTTCCTGGGTCCCGAGGCGGGCAACCGCGGCCCGATCCATCATCACTGGAACAGCGGAACGGCCTCGGGGAGCTGGTGGACGGGAGATCGCGACGAGCTCGGGATTCCCCATACGACAATGCGCGACGGGGCTCCGAACGGATATTCGATCCTGACCCTCGACGCAGCCCACTACTCGATTCGCTTCAAGGCCGCCCGGCGTCCGGCGGACTACCAGATGAACATCTTCACGGCCGACCCGATCCCGGCAGCCTCGAACGAGCCCAGCGTGGTGCGGGTCAACGTCTTCGCGGGCTCCGAGCGCTCGAGGGTGGAGATGAGACTCGTACCGCCGAGTGGGATGGCGATCGCGACTTCCGCCAAAGGTTCCGGAGCCGGGGCGCTCCCGACAAACTGGACCGAACTCGAGCGCTCCGAGGAGGTGGACCCCGCATATCGGCTCTCGCGCAGCCGGGAGCTGGCGCGACCGGATGCGGCCGAGCGGCCGACCCTGCCCGGCTCCGAAAGCAGCTCGCACCTGTGGCGCGGCGAGTTGCCCGCCGGTCTCGCACCCGGTGCGTATTGGATCGAGGTTCGGGAGACCGACATGTTCGGCCAGGTCCATCTGGGGCGCCGCGCGGTCGCGGTCGAATGATCGAGCGGAGCGGAATCATCGGGCGAAACGGACCGGCCGGCCGGGGGAGGTCATTCGCACTTCGAGTCGGAATCAGCCCTCGCCTCGTTCCTCGTCCTGGCCCTCGCTTTATTACTCGCCTTGTTCCTCGCCTTGTTCCTCGCCCTATTCCTC
>CBDUYG010000058.1:0-11596 GCA_965371385.1 uncultured Myxococcales bacterium
TCCAGGGTGAGTATCTCGAGAGCGGTGAGCCGACCGTGCTCGAGCCCAACTATCTGCCCTTCATGGTTCACCGGATCGCGGGTGGAGCGGGAGAGCCCGACGCCCTGGTGCTCTGCCGCTGGCCGAACGAGAAGATGCCCCTCGAGGTTCGCATCGAGCCGCCGCAGATTCCCGAGTCGCTGCAGAACGAATTCAATCCCGCCGACCCGCAGGAGTACGTCGCCGCGGTCGAGCGCGCACTCGAGACCTGGGAGAGCCATCTCGAAGGGCTGGTGAGATTCCGCCCGGCGCAGAGTCGCAGCACGACGGATCTACGACTGCGGATTCGCGGGGAGCTGGCCCCGGAGCCCGAGCGCGGCTTTCGAGGCCTCGGCCGCACCGAGGCGATCCGCTATGCGTGTCAGAGCTTCGGCAGCGCACCATCACCTGGGACGGATCCTCCCGAGTCCTCTCCCGCATCACAAACCGTGAGGCGCCGTCGCGTGCACTTCGTCGTGCCCGCTCTGGATATCTACATCGCCGACGACGCAGGCCTCCTGACACCTCTCCAGGTCGAGGCCGTGGCGCTGCACGAGATCGGTCATGCCCTCGGTATGAAGCAGCACTCCCCGGTGCCCGTGGATCTGATGTACGCCGCTCCCACCGATCGGATCTACGGCTCCGCCGGAGATCCCGTACTGGACCAGCTCACCGACGAGGACATCAACTCCTTCATCTCTCTCTACCGACTTCCCAACGGCATGATCTATCAGGCGAGCGTTCCCGAAGCGGCCGACGCGGCGGGGCGAAGCGGGGCTCCCCCGGATGGTCCGCCGGTGCTCGAGATGGCGCCTCATGTCGATTCGGCCGAGGGTTTCGAGGTTCGCGTTCCTCTCGGCTGGACCCGTGTCCCCAGCGCCTACGGGCTCTATGCCGCGAACGGGCCGATCTGGGATCACGACGCCTCCCTCGAGATCTTCCTCTGGCCCCACCCGACGATCGACGACTATCTCGCGCGCTACGCGGAGCCGCTCTTTCGCGGCAGCCGGTTGCTTGCCGAGTCCCCGACCTCGATCGATGGCCGCGACGCGCTGCGCATCATCATCGAGTCGCCGCGCGAAGCGGTCGTCAAGGATTTCACCTTCGTGGAGCTGGGCGACGGGCGGGTGATGATCATCCTGTGTGAGTCGCCGGTCGCGACCGCGCGCCAGTGGACGCCCTGGTTCGATGCGTCACTCGAGTCCCTCGAGGTATGGCGCGGCTCCGAAAGGAGCACGAGCGGAGATTCCGGCTGAAATCTCAAAGCTCGCCGCTTCGCTTGATGGCGTAGTAGCGGTTGATGAGCTGGGTCGGCAGGGCCGAGGGGGTGACGTCGAGGGTCAGGGAGTGGCTGCGCTCGAGGGTGTCGTGCACCCGCTCTCGCTCGATCTGGTGATGCCAGGCGCCGAACGTCCGCAGGGCATCGTCGAGGTCATGAATCTCCTGCTGCAGTGCCCGGTCGAGATTCTCCGATCGCAGATTGGCGACCAGCACCAGGTGACGGCGGCTCAGCACCGCAACGCCGGGCAGGAGATCGTCGAGGTCCTCGCGGCGAACATTCGTGAGCAGCACGATCAGGGCCCGGCGCGATTGTCGTCCGCAGAGGTCCTCCGCCGCCGCACTGAAGTCGCTCCCCACGGTCGTCGCCTCGAGGTCGTAGACGCTGTCGAGGATGCGGTTGACCGAGCTGACGCCCTTGCGCGCGGGCAGCCAGCGATTCTCTTCGCCGAAGCTCAGGAGCCCCACAGCATCTCCACCGCGCAGAGCGACGTGGCTGAGAAGGATCATCGCGTTGAGGGCGTGGTCGAAGTGGCTGAGGTCTCCGTCCTTGGCGCGCATGCGCCGGCTGCAATCGAGCATGAAGATGATTCGTTGATCCCGCTCGTCCTGGTACTCTCGGGAGATCAGCTGCTGCTTGCGCGAAGTCGCCTTCCAATCGACCTGGCGCAGGGCGTCCCCCTCCCGATATTCGCGTAGCTGGTGGAATTCGAGACCGGCACCTCGCCGCTGATGCAAACGGATCCCGACCCGGTGAGTGTGGTGATCGAGGGCGATCGCGCCGTAGCGAACGACGGCCGCAAAGTTGGGATAGACGCGGATCGGCGCCGCCTCACCACAGCGACTCGTAAAGCGCCAGAGTCCGAAGGGCGAGTGGGCTTCGAAGGTAGGACGGCCGAACTCGGCATCGCCGCGCTGGGTCGGCCGGACGCTGTACTTCAGGCGGACGCGCTGGGAGTCCTCGTGGGGCACGTGCAGGGGCAGCCCCTCCGCCTCGAAGTGGATCGGGAGATCGTCGACGATCGAAAGCTCGCGCCCCTTGCCCTCGTGGCTCGTGACCTCGATGGTGACCTCGGCCCAATCGTGGAGCGCGAGGCTGCGTGGCAGGATGCGCTTCACCTCGGGAACGGGGACGTTTCGGACGGCGAAGAAGTCCAGCGCAGCGATCGCGGTCGCGAGCACCACGGCGGCCCACCACAGATTGCTCGCCAGCAGCGGCGCGCGCTGCGCTTCGGCGCCTTCGAGTGAGCCGAGGAAGACCCAGAGCTCCGACGCCACGGCGGCGATCAGCAGCGCTCCCGCCAGGGCAAGGGCCCGGCTGCTCGGTCGGCGCTGGATCGGTTTTGCGAGGCCGTCTTCGATCATGCTCGGGGTGCCTCGACCTCCTCGAGTACGCCCAGTATGACGGCGTCGACGTCGGTTCCCTCGATATCGAGGTTCGCGGAGAGGTGGAGGCGGTGACGCAGCACGGGAGCCGCCACGTCTTTTACGTCATCGGGCGATACGAAGCTGCTGCCCCGGAGCATCGCCTTGCCCCGGGCTGCGCGGATCAGCGAGATGCTCGCGCGCGGGCTCGCTCCGTGGACGATCCCGACCCACTCTCGTGTCGCTCGGGCAATCCGAACCGCGTAGGAGAGCACCATGTCATCCACCGTCAGGCGCGCGGTGCGCTGCTGCAGGTCGGCGACCTGCTCGGCCGTCACGACGCTCATGACCGAGTCGATGTTGAAGCCGCTGCCCGTGCGGTCCTTCGTCACCATGCGCACGAGCTCCTCTTCGCTCCCGGTGTCGGGATAGTCGACCCGGATCTTCATCAAGAAGCGGTCGAGCTCGGCCTCCGGCAGGGGGTAGGTGCCCTCCTGCTCGATCGGGTTCTGGGTCGCGAGCACCATGAAGGGGCGGGAGAGCGCGTTCGAGTGGCCCTCGAGGGTGATCTGTCGCTCCTGCATCACCTCGAGCAGAGCTGCCTGGGTCTTGGCAGGGGCGCGATTGATCTCGTCGGCGAGCAGGAGGTTGGTGAAGGCCGGCCCGCGCCGAACCGTGAAGCGCTGACTCGCCATGTCGAAGAACTCGTGTCCCGTGATGTCGCTGGGCATCAGATCCGGAGTGAACTGGATGCGCGCGAAGTCGCCGTCGAAGCAGCGAGCGAGGCTGCGCACGAGGAGGGTCTTTCCGAGGCCGGGGATTCCCTCGATCAGTACGTGTCCATCCGCCAGGAGCGCCACCAGCACCTGGTCGAGGACGGCGTCTTGACCGATCAGGGCCTTGCGAATCTCCGAGCGCATCGCGCGAAGGCTCGCGTGGGCCGAGTCCAGCTTCGTGGGATCGAATTCGTCGTCTTGTGTCACAGCTTCCTCCGAATAGATTGCAGGGTCCTCATGAGTTGGACGAAATCGCGGGGCCTGCGAGGGACCGGTGCGTCCAGCGCCGCGTAGAGGACCTCAGAAGCGTACTCACCTCCCTCGGATACGAGTCGCCGGGTCTCCTCGGCCGTCGGGTTGCGCAGGCCATGACGCCGCGCGCTGCGCAGGCGGATATCCTGACGCAGGTCGCCCAGGGCCGAGGTCGCGAGGTCGTGCTGCCACAGGAAACGGGCGCTCGCTTCCAGGTGTTCGAGCAGCTCGCGTCGCTCCGTCGCCCGGCTGCTCACGCTGGGGCCGTGACGCAGCCCCCGGGCGGCCGCCCACATGAGCACCAGCGCGACGGCTCCCGCGCTGGTGAGCGGGAAGTGGGATCCGATCAGCTCGGCGAGGGACGGGATCGCCGGGTCGTGGAGCAGCCATACCTTGTCGCTTTCGGTCGCGAGGTAGCGCAGCAGGTAGGCGTGGTCGTGGCAGTGGATCCGGTCGTTCGTCCAGATCTCGAGTGAGGTGCTGGCGGTGATGGCTCCACGCTCGAATCGGCGGTGAACGAGCTGGGCGCCCGACGGGTTGTATGCGGTGAACCCATCGCCGTGCTGGGCCCAGATCAGCCGGGTCGAGTCGAGGCCGAGGATCAGCGGGTCGTCGCCCCCGTCTCCGCCCTCGTCGCGATGGCTCAGGTCGAGGATGGCGTAGTCGAGTACGCAGCCGGGGAGGAGATCGTCCTGGCTTTCGGGGATCTCGAACCACGGGTCCCCGTCCTCTTCGCTCTTCTCGGCGAGAGCTTCGCCCTCCGCCAGGTCTTCCCCCTCGCCGGGATGCTCGTCTTCATCGAATCCTTCGCCTTTGACTTCGCCTTTGCCTTCTCCCATGTCCTCCTGAGCATCGGCATCGCCCTCGTGCGTCGCGTCGTCATCTTCCCGGCGCTCATCTTCCCCTTGCTCGTCTTCTTCGCTCTCGTCGTCCTCCTCCGGCACGATCAGCTGGATGCCGAAGTGACTGAGCAGCGCG
This sequence comes from uncultured Myxococcales bacterium, assembly GCA_965371385.1. Lineage (GTDB taxonomy): Bacteria > Myxococcota_A > UBA9160 > UBA9160 > UBA4427 > CBDUYG01. The sequence continues at coordinate 4,668 of CBDUYG010000058.1, forward strand.
TCGTTCCTCTTCGGGTGCTCCTCATCGTAGGGTTGGCGCGCGACCACGACGAGGTGTCCCCCCGACTCGACCCAATCGATCAGATTCTGCAGCCTGCGCTCGCTGAGTGCCCGTCGCATCCCGGCGACGACCAGTAGATCGTCGGTCTCCGGCAGATCATCGAGCAGTGAAAGGCCCCTGACGGTCTCGGCCTCGATCCCCTGATCGGACAGGAAGAGCTCGGCGGCGAGGAAGGGGTTGCGTCGAGCCGTCTCGCCGTACCCGTCGTCATGCTCCTCATCGACCCAGCTGAGATTCGTGGCGAGCCACGCCATCCCCCCGGCAAGCACGATCACCGCCGCTCCGACGGCGATGCGTCGGCGGTCTGGTCGCAGTGGCTCAGCCATCGCGCCTGGCTCCCGCTGCGCTCGGCGGTGAATCGAAGAGGCGCGACCAGGTTGCCCGAAGAGACTCGAATACCGCTGTGCTCGGCGGGCGATGACCGTAGGCGAGGAGCTGCCAGTGGTGGGTGAGCTCTGCAAGGAAGCGGGACATGCCGGGACTCACATCGCCCGTGCTCGCCGTCGCGCTGAGACAGTCCCGCTCGGTATCCCCGGATCGAAAGTCGACGGCGTGGCGGTGCATGAGCTCCGTCAGGGTCGCGCGATAGAGAAGGCCGCAGGCCGCACGCAGCTTCCCGCCCTGCCACAGACGTTCGACCTCGGATGTGATGTCGTCGGGCAGGCTCTCGGGAGTGACCTCGAGGCCCATCAGGCGGACGGGTGGAGTCGGGCGCAGCAGGCTCGCCGGGATCAACCCGCCGAGCACCAACGCGATGTCCTGTCGATAGCGATAAAGGGTGTAGATCAGGAATCCGAGAGCGAGGGCAATGAGCCCGATCTCGCTCACCCTTGCAGCGAAGACCACGAGGAGGACGATGAGCTTCGAAATCCACTCGGGCAGGGGAGGGCGCGCGGGCTCGTCATCCCCGCCGAAGAGGAACTCCCAGATCCGGTCCAGCCACGAGCTCTCATCATCGTCCTTGCCGTCCGAGTCCGCAAAGAGCTTGGGGACCCGGCTCGTTTCGATCTGGTGGAACTCCTCGCGAGCGAGTATGTCCCGAATGCTCGTTCGGGCGACCTCGGGAGTGAATGGCGGGACGGGAAGGTCCATGTCGCCGGGAGATCCGGAGGGCGTCGGCATGGCCTTCATGGGCGTGTCGGGCGACGTCGGTTCGGAGTCGATCGCATGGCTCGCTGCCAGTGCAGGTGAGACCGCGATCGAAACCGTCAGAGGCACGAGTACGATCACCAGGGCGACCAGGGCGACGGTGGCCGCCGCACTCGACCTATCACTGCGGCGCTCGAGTCGATCGGCGAGCCGGCGAAAGGCGATCTCGAGGTCCCAGCCTTCCAGCACGGTTCGGCGATTGATGTAGAGGGCGAAGCCGGAGCCGACGTAGAAGGGGGCGACGAGCACGGCTGCGCCGATCGAGACGGCATTCAGGATGATCAGCCGCCCCCGCCCCTCGTCCTCGAGTCCGAGCAGCCAGCTGAACGCATTGGCGCCCGAGGTCTCGGGGATCAGAATCTGGACCAGGACCACCACTCCCAGGGCGATGAAGCCCTCGACGTTGGCGCATACGACGAGGAGCCAGGTGGCGGCGGTCGAAGCGCCGCCACGCCGCAGGAGCTCGACCCGACGCCGATAGTCCTCTTTCGAAAGCCCCTCGAGCTGGACCACGGGAAGATCGAAGGAGCGGGTTGGAGCCAGCCGCCGGAGGCTGAGCCACCAGCCGATCTGCCGCCCGGCGACCTTGGGAAAGGAGCGAAGGGTTTCGCGAACACCCGGTGCCGGGCCAAAGAGGGCCTGGCCCAGAATCATGAGGTGGGTGCGTTCCCAGGCCGGTTTGAGCCACCACACCAGGATTCCGGCCCAGACGAGGTCGTCCCAGAGCAGGAGGTGTGCGAGTACGAAGAGGGGGACGACGATCGCGAGGGAGGTGAGGAGCATGCGAGGGTAGTGCTCGCAAGCCAGCCGGCAGCCGAGGTCGATCGCTTCCCAGTGGCTGCGCGGCCGAATCTCCGCCCTCGCCCGATCAAGCTGCATCGCCGCGCCCGGCCAGGATGAAGTAGAGGAAGACGACGGCCCAGAGTCCGGCCCCCACGGCGAACTTGATTTCTGGGACCACGGCACCTTTCGAGGACCAGAATGCCTCCAGTCCTGCTGCGATGACCAGCATGCCTATCACGCCGTAGATCAGCTGAATGCTCTTCGAGGACGCGCGGCGCAAGGATTCCACGCGCGGCAGGCGCCCCGGTGCGATCAGCGAGTAGCCCAGCTGAAGCCCCGCCGCTCCGGAGAGCACGATCGCCGTGAGCTCGAAGGAGCCGTGACCGATCGCGAAGGAGAAGAAGGTCGTCTCGAATCCGATTTGAATGATATGGGCACTGAGGGCGCCGAGGATGAGGGAATTGTGGATCAGGAAGAAGGCCGAGCCGAGTCCAAAGAAGAGACCCGTCGCAAAGGTGCGGAAGCTGATCCCGATGTTGTTCCAGATGTAGAAGCCGAACATCTGGATGTCGCTCGACGCCGATCGGTTGACGCCAATTCGCTCGCTCGCTGGGTCGTACATCCTCTCGAACTGGCTTACCATATCCGGGGAGAGAACGCTGTACACCATCTCGGGGCTGGCGAGGACCAGGGCGAGGGCCGCGAGTCCCGGCAGGCAGAAGAGCACCGCCGCGCTGGCGACGAAGCGCCGGTCGGCGCGGACCGCCGCGGGAAAATCGCGGCCCACGAAGCGCAGGAAGCTGAAGAAGAAGTCGGTGTGGCGGCGGTAGAGCTGGCGATGTCCACCGAGGGCGAGGCGGTTGAGGCGATCGAGGAGCCGGGGACTGTAGCGGCGTGCATCGGCCAGAGAGAGGTCGCGGCAGAGATCCCGGTAGAGTTGGGGAAAGTGATCGGCCTCGGCGGTCGGGTCGCCGGGTGTGATCGGCGCGAGTGGCTTCCGGCGTGCGCCGAACGACAGGTCGGACTCGCGCTCGAGCGCTCCGAGCAGCACTTCGAATCGCTTCCAGCGCCCGCCGTAACGCTCCTCGAAGGTGTGCTGCTTCACCGGCGACCTGCGATGCCGTTGGCGATCCGGAGCAGCTCATCCGCTCCCGCGCGGCCGCTTCGGCCGGTGAGTGGGCAAAGGATCTCGGCCAGCTCGATGACACGCTCGGAGGAGAGCTCGCTGCTGCGCTCGGCAAAGCCCAGGATCGCCCGCTGCTCGTCGGCCAGCAGAGCCACGGGCGCGAGGTGTGCGCCGGTGATGTCATGCCGAGGAGATGTCGCCGCTGCCTTCTTCACGCCGATGACGAGCGTTCCGGCCGCGAGGTCGCCGAGGCGCTGGAAGTGGCGGGTCGTCAGCATGCTCACGATTCCCGCGAGATAGAAGAAAGGAAGGAAGTCGACGGTGCGCAGGAGGTTGCGAAGTAAAGAGGCGCTCCAGCCGATCGGGGTTCCGTCCTGGTTTACGACTCGGAGGCCGAGGGCGCGCTTTCCCGGCGTCTGGCCGCTGCTGATCACCTCGAAGAGCACGGGATAGAACCACTGCAGGAGGAAGTAGAGGACGAGGAAGATCCCGCTGCCGAGGCTCTCGGCTTGTGCGAGTCCAACGGCAAGGGCGAGCGCCAGCGCCTGGCGAATCGCGACGTCGATCGCGAGCGCGAGCCCGCGAACCACCGGGCCGGCGGGACCCAGATCGAGATCGATCCCCTCTGGCGTCTCCAGACGATAGGTCGTGTCGATCATCGGATCGTCCGAGTCTAGCCCCCGCTCGTCTGGCTGAGTCCCTCGTAGCCGAATATATTGCGGTAGGTGACGCCAACGCAGAGGAAGAGAAGGGGAAGGAGCCAGAATGATCCGATGCCGAGGGTGATGACGATCCCGATCCCCGCTCCAATCGTCAATATCAGCCAGAAGCCGAGGAGCCGGAACCAACAGTGATTGAGGGAACGGCGTGAGGTCTCTAGGGCTTCCCAGATCCCCATCTGCTTTTCAATCATCAGGGGAAGGGCGAGGCCGTAGCCGATGGCGAGGTAGATGCCGGGCAGAACGAAGAAGACGAGGCCGAGGCCGATCAGCATGCTCTGGGCGATCGAAAGCCCCGCAATGGCGAGGAAGCGATCGTAATGGCGGAATAGCTCGTTGATCGAGGCCGACGAGTCTCCGGCTGCTCGTTTGATCGTGAAGAGGAGGATGCCTGCGGTAATCGGCGCCGTGATCAAGCTGGGCACCATACCCAGGACGGAAGCCGCGACCCAATCGGGGACGGTCTCCGGCTCGCCCAGGTAGAGGGCGATGCTGCGCTGGGCGAGGAAGCTGACGGTCGCCTGGATCAGCACTCCGACGAGGATGACTCGCTTCGAACCCCGAAGGAGATCGCGGGCATCGTTGAAGATGGATGCGTAGTCGAACTCGAAATCGCCTCGCAGTGCGCTCTCGACCGAGCCCCAATCGCCTGGCGAGCGGCCCGGATCTCCGTCGAGGTTGCTTCCGGGCGGGCGGTAGATTCCGTTCAAGCCTGAATCCATCGGGCTCCTTCCTCCTCGGGTCTCTTCGGGCGGGGCTCGTGTGACACCTGTCCGCGAACGAAAGAGTGTACCACCGGTTTCCCTCCGATTCAGTCAGGTTGAATCTCTCCGGCTCCACTGGAAGTTGGCCGGAGGGCTTTCTCTTTGCGAGTGGATCACCGATAAATTGCGCGATGCCTGCCCGTGAATCCCTGCTCCGGAACACCCGTATCGCCGAGGCCCTGCTCGATGTCCTGGCTCGATCGGGGGACCTCGGCGGGCACGCGCGAGCGCTGCGCGAGCTGGGAGGCGACGCCCAGGCGTTGCGCGCCGAACCAGGCTGGATACCGCGTGCTGCGCTTGATTCCGCTCTGCGTGCCCTCGCGCCCGAGCGTCGCCTGACCCGGCGAGTCGGGCACGCGCTGGTTTCGCCCGAGAGCCTGGGTGCATCCCTGTACTACGGGGGCTTCGCAACCGTCGAGAAGGCGTATCGGCGTGTCGATCAGCTGCTTCCTCGCGAGGATCCGGGCGGACGATTCGAGGCGGCGTCGATCGCGGACGGCTGCGCTCGCATTCACTATCACCCGAGTCCGCCGAGTCCGCCGAGTCCGCCGAGTCCGCCGAGTCCGCCGAGTCCGACTGGAGAAGACGCAGAAGAGGGAGGAACAGGGCAGGGCGGCAGAGCCCCGGGTACAGGCTACTGCGGCGTTTGCGAAGGCATGCTCGAGGCCATTCCGCTCTGCTATGGGCTGCTTCCCGCTCGAGTACGCGAGACTGAGTGTGTCGATACGGGGGCCCCGCACTGCAGCTTCGAGGTGGAATGGACGGCTTCGCCGCGCCGGGGACTCTGGATCGGTGCTCTGGCGGGACTGCTCTTCGGGGGCGGGCTCATGCTGGGAGTCGGACCACAGATGGCGCCCGCTCTCGTTGCATTGGCGTCCCTCGGCTGCGGCATTGCGGGCGCGGCCGTAGGACGTGGCATCGATCTCGCGAAGCAGCTCGAGGCCGTGGCGGGAGCACGGCGCGGCCACCTCGCCCTGCTCGATCAAGCGGATCAGAGCATCGCCGAGAAGATGGACGAGCTCGCCAAGGTCGAATCCTCCCTCGACTCCGGCCCGGGCCCCCGCCGCGACTCCGTCGCCGAGTCTTTCAGGGTGGATCGCACGGGAGTGAGCGAGGAGGAGCGGGCCGAGCGCCTGCTCGCCGTTCGGGCTTCCGAGGAGATCTACGGGGCCCTCGGGCCCTTGCAGCGCGGCCTGAGTGAAATACGCGACGAGCTCGTCGATTCGCGCAGCGGCGAGGAGGCCCAGCCCTCCTTCGATCGCGAGCGGGTCGGCGACGCGCTCCAGCGCTGTGTCGAAGAGTCCCGTCACATCCAGGCCGTGGGTGCGGACCTCGCTCGCTCGGGTAGCGAAGCCGACAAATTCCGCCGGGCCGTCTCGCTCGCGGATGTCGTCTCCCGCGCTGCCGATGGCCTGCGGGCAGAGCTTCCGCCCGAGGTGAGCATCGACCTGGCTCTCGCCGAGGAGCTTCCTCTGATCCGCTGTGAGCCCTTCCGCATGGAGCAGGTGGTCTATCAGCTCCTGCGCAGCGCCGTTGATGCAAGCGGAGCTGCGGGGACGGTCTGGGTCACGCTCACGGCTCAGGCCGGAAACGTCGAGCTGGTCGTGGATGACAAAGGCGGGGGCTTCTGCGAGGAGAGCATCGACGAGGTCTTCGATCCCTTCTCCGGCGAGAAGCCCGCCGGCAACGAAGACGAACTCGGTCTCGCGAGCTGCTACCGCGTCATCGAGGAGCACAGCGGCGAGATGAGCATTGCGGCAGGCGAGCATGGGGGGACCCGGGTGAGCGTCGTGCTGCCGCCGGACCGGATGGGCGGGCCGACGTCCGACGCCTGCTGATCCGGGGACTTCAGAGCGCTTGTCGCCGATCTCCTGCTCTGGCTCGCGTTGGCCCGGATCCAGGTCTGCCCGGCTCGGGGTTGCGCTCTGCGCTCCCGGGAATAAGATACCTGCCGAGTGGGGGCGACCGGCTTCGACGGGTGGTCGAAGATTGGCGCTGCGTGCCGACGTCGGTACACCGTCGTTAAATAGGTGCCAAAGTTGGTAGCTTTTATCTGCCGACGATAACTACGCTCTCGCGGCCTAGCAGAAACTAGGTACGCGGGCTCCCGTCCGTGACGTCCTCTAGCGGGTCGCGGGAGTCATCAGAGGACTGGTCTCCGAGCGCTTCTCGGCCGTATCCGGAGACGAGACCCACGTCGAGATAGGGTGATGGTTCTCCCGGACCTCGTGACTGCCTCACCCGAATTCGAGCGAGGACTACGCACGTAGACGCGCCTGTTGGATGCCATGCGGACGCGGGTTCGATTCCCGCCGCCTCCACCAATTC
>CBDUYG010000059.1:0-11528 GCA_965371385.1 uncultured Myxococcales bacterium
GGCTTCGACTCGTATGCCAGGTGGACGTTGCTCAGCCGCACGCTTTCCTTGAGACGCGGCTCCTTGCTCCCGCTCGGATGATCGGCGGCGGCTTCGGCGCCTTCGATCAGGGACCGAATCGACGCGAGAGCGCTGTGTTGCGCGGCCGCGAGCTGAAAACGACGCTGCACCTTGGTCGCGGTCACGAGTGCGCGCGTCAACGCGAAGAGCAGCACGGAGATGCGCTCGAAACCGAGCCCGACGACCGTATGCGCATACACCAGCAGGGTGATCAGAAGCATCATCACGAGCGGCTCATGCAACGCCTTGAGGAGTTCCTCCAGCAGCACGTGACTGCGCAGAGTATCGCCCAGCTGGCGCGTATCCTTTTCCAGCAGGGGACCGATCAGGCGCTCACGACCGGTTGCCCGGAGCAGCCGAACATTCATCAATGTATCGGAGAGGCGGCTCATCAGCGAGTTGGTGAGCTGGGTCTGCCTCTCTCCGACGCGCCCGGAGAGGCGCACCAGGCGGTCGAGAGTCACTCCTATCGCAATCCCCCCCAGGACCGCTGCCAGCGCGAGCGGCCAGGAGAGATAGAACGCGAAACTGATGGCGAGTACAGTCAGAAGGCCGTGCTGGGTTGCGAGCGCGATGCTGTGGTACGACTCAGCCGCGCGGTTCGCCTCGGTGGCGACGGCGTTCGTGATGCGACCGAGCGACTGGCGTGTGTAGTAGCTCCAGCGCGCGACGAGCAGGCTGCGCAGGACCTGCAGCCGCAGGTCCGTCGCCACGAAGGCGACGGTGTTCCCCACCTGCCGATTGGCCAGCATCATCACCCCGGCCTTGATCCACATGAGCGCCACAACGAGCGAGGCGACGCCGAAAAGCGTGAAGGGGACCCCGATCGCGGCCAACAGATCTCGGATCGTGGACTCGAGACCACTGGTCGCCGTGATGGCTCCGGCCGCAGCATCGCCCTGGATCGTGAGCGCGAGCATCGGGACCATGGCCGCGAGCGAGAAGCCCTCTACAGCGGCTGCGACAACGAGGCAGGCGATGGTGATCGCGCTTCGTCCAGGGTAGGCCCGGATGAAGTATCGGATCGCTTCGCTCACGCGCGCGCTCCCATCACGTCCTCATCTGGATGCCCTTCTCCAGGGTCATTGCAGGAGATATCGACAATCGAATGGTTCATTTCCCTCGCCTCCTCGGCGGAGCACCTCGCGGCCGCGTCACGCTCGGCAGCGATTCGCTCATCGCGATATCCAGCACACTCGCAGGGGGGAGAGCCCCCGGCAGCCCACGGAGGTTGTCTGCGACGGATCCCGGCGCCATTCTGGCTCGAATCCCGGAGCCTCGCAACGGCCGAAGCGCCTCGCTGAACCTGCGGCGTCGTTGGCGAACAGAGTCGCTGTCGTGCCCCTCTGCTCCCCAGAAAGCCGCGACACCCGCCGAGTTCGACGTGTTCTCGTGCTCCCGCGTATGCCATACTTCGAATCGAAGAAGCCAGGGAGACAGGGGTGAGATGCGGGTAGCGGTATGTATTTCCGGCCAGGCGCGCAACGTGCAGGTGTGCGCCGATTCTCTCGTGCACAAGCTGCTGGCCGGCCATGAGTGCGATTTCTTCGTACACAGCTGGTCCCAGTCGCAGGTGCATACGCGCGATACCTACCAGAAATTCGTAGAGGGCGAGACCCGTTGGAGGCGCTTCTGGAAGCGAGGGCAGCTGAAGAGGCGCTTCAAGGACTATCTGGCGCGTATGGACGCCATCGGTGAATCCATTCCCCAGGAACGGGATGAGATCCGCTCGGTCTTCGAGGAAGCGTATCAGCCGGTGCGTCTTTCCATCGAACCCCAGGCGGCCTTCGACGTATCCCACTTCGATCGCCGGAAGCAGAATTTCACCGTCAAGCTGGAAGAAACCAATCCCAGGAACCTGCTGAGCATGTTTACCAGCATTCAGCGGGCCTGTGATCTGAAATCGGAGTACGAGGCCGAGACGGGCATCCGCTACGACTGCGTGGTGCGATGCCGGTCGGATCTCTTCTTCTTCGGTGAATTCTCGCTCGGGGACTATATGGATCGGCTCGAGAAATTCGTCGTCATTCCTGAGGGGGGCGACTTCAGAGGCGGGATCAACGACCAGCTGGCCTTTTCGTCTTCACGCAACATGGACGCCTACTGCTCTACCGTCGATTTCATCGATCGCCACTACCAGGATGGAGGATTGCTGCACGCCGAGTCGATCCTGGCCGCCAGCCTGGCGACCCAGAGCCTGCGGGTCGAGCGCGCTCCCATCGATTACGAAATCGTTCGCCACCCGTTCGCCGATGCCGACGAGTTCCTCGCCGCTCGTGCGAATTCGGCATGCAGCGGAGAAGCCGACCCGGCCTCCTTCCGCAATCCGGGGACCGCCCGCTCCGGTTTTTCCTAGCCCGAATTATTCATGATCGCTCTACTGCGGAAAAGTCCCTGCATTCGAAAACGTCCGTAGTTCTCCGCCCTGATGCATCTCACCAGCATGAGTCCTGTTTGCCGCGCGATCCCGCACGGCTTCCAGGCATATCCCTCGATCGAAGAACGTCGGAGCAGGGCGCCCCGCCTCAAGCCCGGTTCGCGAACTCTCGATGAGTGGTTGAATCGAGGAGCGGAGATGGCGCGGCCTCGCGAGTCCCAAGGGACCCATCGTGGATCGAAGGAGGAGCAACCGAGTGCGCATCGCTCTGGCCGCCGAAGGAACGAGAGGTGACGTCCACCCGATGCTCGACCTCGGGAGGGCCTTCCTCGAGCTCGGACACGAGGTTCGCCTCTGCGGCCCCGGCAACTTCGCCGACGACGCCCGGGCACTGGAGATCGATTTCCGGGAGGTCGGTGCCGATACCCGGGTGTTCCTCGACGAGATGTCGAGCGCCGTCGCGAGCCGCGGGCTCGAAGCCATGCGGGCTCAGTACGCCTACTTCGATGAATCCTTCACGCGACAGTTCGAGCGCCTGCCCGAGGCGACCGAGGGCTGCGACCTGATCCTCGGTGCGGGAGTTCAGCTCGCCGGGGCCAGCGCAGGCGAGCTGCACGACGTTCCCTATCACTTCATCGCCTACTGCCCGGCGATGCTCCCGGCCCGCGAGCACGCGCCCCTCTTCCTGCCCAGCCAGACCCTACCGTCGATCTTGAATCGATTGGCATGGTGGCTCACATTTCGGGTCTTCGATCCGGTGCTTGGACACCGGCTGAATCGGGAGCGCGGGAAGCTGGGATTGCCGAAGCTGCGCGGCGCCCTGAACCACATCCTCTCGCCGAAGACCTTCATGGCCAGTGATCCGGTGCTGGCCCCGATCCCCGAGAGTTGCACCCGCGAATCCCAGGTGATCGGCTGCATCCACGCGCATGAGCCCGCGCCTCTTCCCGAAAAGCTCGAGTCGTTCCTCGCCGGCGGAAGTAAACCGGTCTACTTCGGATTCGGGAGCATGACGGACCCGGATCCAGAGCGGACGACCCGCATGATCCTCGAGGCCGTCGAGGCCACGGGCTGCCGTGCCGTCCTCTCCGAGGGCTGGGCGGGGCTCGCTGGGGGCCCGCTCTGCGATCAGGTGATCGGGATCGGAGCCGTCTCCCACGCTTCGTTATTCCCCAGGATGGCCGCCGTCGTCCATCACGGCGGCGCCGGCACGACGACTCGGGCCGCCCAGGCCGGCGCTCCCCAGATCATCATCCCGCACCTTCTCGATCAGTACTGGTGGGGCCAGCGGATCCACTCCCTGGGCCTCTCCCCGCCTCCACTCCCCCGCGCAAAGCTGAACAAGGACCAGCTCATCGACGCGATCCAGTGCGTCGTCGGCAATGAATTCCTCTTGCAGAGGGCCCGGGATGTCGCCGACCAGATCATCCCGGATTCGCGGCCGATCGCCGCCGCCCGGGCCATCCTGCGCTCTCTCGACAGCTGAAGCAATCCGCGACACGTCGGCGAATCGATCCACGAACCCGAAGAGCCGCGTCGCGCGGCCTCGATCCGGGTCCAATGGATCGGCCGCGCTCGCGCCCCCCCATCACGACTCTTTCATCGTGGCTCTTCAATTCGATCTGGAGATGCGGGGCTGGGGATGCGGGGGAGGAGGAGAGAGCAGCAGCAGCATGATCATCAGCGTCGAGGCAGGCAGGGCGAGTGCGGCAGAAAGGGCGATCAGCTCGTACAGAACAACAACAAAGTCAACAGCAGATGCAACATCCGGTCAGCGTCCGATTTCGACACAGCGAGACTCCTGAAATCTCTCTCCTTCCCCCAGGCGTTGGAACACCGCTTCCGATGAATCCATCGCCGACATCCCTTCATCGTCCCACGCGATTCGATCCCGGACCGCGGCGCGAGCCTTTCGAACTCGCGACTCGGCCCGGCGAATGAGCCGGAATCCGAAAATTCCCGACACCTTCGGGGGTCGATGAACTCCCGATGGATCGGACGTCCTCGGAGGACGCTTTAGAAAGATTTGAAACGACGCCGAGGGGCATTACAGCTCGAGCGCAGGGCAGGGAGCTGCACGCGAGGATCCGCCCTCGCCGCCGCCCCTCAGCGATCCTGCGGGACGGCTCGGAATTCGGTAATTCTCCTTTCCGAGTCCCGCCGGCTCCGGCTCTCGAGCCGCGAAATGCCCCGGCGCCGATCGACAGAACAGGTCGGCGGGACAGGCTGGCGGGACAGGTCGACGGGACACAGGGGCGATGGAACGGGGGCCGACCCGTTCGAAGACGATCGATCCAAGCTGGATTCATCGAAACGAGATCCGCCACGGATCGATTCATCATTGAGGGGAGACAGGGTTCATGGGAAAGTGGAGTCGAGAGGAAATCGAAGAGGCCTTCGACAACTATCAGCAGGTCGCCCTCACCGCCGGAACGAGCGGTGACTGGAATCCCTGGGCAGACCAGTTCACCGAGGACGCGACCTACAAGGAGCATCTTTTTGGCACATTCGGTGGCCGCGAAGCGATCCGGCGCTGGATCTGCACCACGATGGCGAAGCATCCCAACTGCGAGATGAAGTACTTTCCGGTCGAGTGGTACGTCATCGACGAAGAGAAGGGCTGGGTCGTCTGCCAGGTCTGGAATCGGATGGTCGACCCCGGCGACGGCAGTCTCCACCAGGCGTACAACTTCACGCTGCTCAAGTACGCGGGGAAGGGTCTATGGTCCTACGAGGAGGATATCTACAACCCCGCGCCCTTCGGGAGCATGATGCAGGGTTGGTTTGCCGCCAAGGAGGCCGCCGAAGACCAATCCTCCTGAGGCCCGACACAGGCCGATCAGGAAGCCACCCGGGTGGCTTCCTGATCGCGTGAATCGGAGTAAGCTCTTCCGAGTGGAGGAGTTCACGACCTTCGTCATCGCCCACGGCTATTGGCTGATTGCCGGCTGGGCCTTCATCGACCAGCTGGGAATTCCCTTCCCCGCCATTCCGGTACTGGTCGCCGGCGGCGCGCTCGCCGGCACGGGCCAGCTCGACTTCGCGACCGCCCTGGCCGCCGCCACCCTGGGATGCATTCCGAGCGATCTGATCTGGTACGAAGCGGGACGGCGCAGGGGTGGCAGCGTGCTCCGCACTCTCTGCCGGCTATCCCTCGAGCCGGACTCCTGCGTGAGCAGCACCGAGCTGACCTTCCTGCGTCACGGCCCCCGCAGTCTGCTCTTCGCGAAGTTCATTCCGGGCTACCAGACCCTGGCTCCTCCCCTCGCGGGCATGGCGGGAGTCCCCCTTGGACGATTCCTGCTCTTCGACGTTCCCGGCGCCTTCCTCTGGAGCGCTGCCTTCCTGGGCCTGGGGCTGGCGTTTCACGACCAGATCGATGCGGTTTTCCAGCTCGCCGGCGAGCTCGGCACCACCTTCCTCGAGCTCATGCTCGCCGGACTCGTAGCCTACGTAATCTGGAAGTTCTATCACCGCCAGCGCTTCCTCTGGGAGCTGAGAACCCGGCGGATCGAGCCCGAGGAGCTGAAGCGACTACTGGATGAGGAAGACGAGATCGCGATCATCGATCTGCGCAGCGAGCTGGCGATCCAGCTACAGCCCGAAAGAATTCCAGGCGCACAGGTCTTCAGCCTGGAAGAGATCGAGTCCCGCCATCACGAGATTCCCAGAAAGGGAGAGGTCATCCTCTACTGCACCTGACCCAACGAAGCCTCCAGCGCCCGGGTGGCGCTGATGCTGAAGCGTCGCGGCATCGACCGGGTTCGTCCCCTGACCGGTGGCCTCGGCGCCTGGCTCGAATACGGATATCCGGTCGAAGCCATCGAGCCAGCGGATGGGGTCCTCAAGACGGTGCCCGACTGAGGCGAAGAGCATGAGCAGACGCCACTGACGGAGAGCGGTCGCTCCTCGCGCTCTGCGTCACGACTCGGTGTCCGCGCCGCTCCGAAGGGCGTCCGAAGCGCGATTCGGGCTGGGATTCGCCTTCTTCTGGCACGCCGTCGTCACTATTTATCCATTGTATTTTCAATAGGTTAGGACGATTTCGGCATTTCGGTGCGGAAAATCGGGCACTCTTCACGGGATCGATCCCCTCAGTTTCGGCACACTTGGCAGCCTGCCATGAAGGACTTCGGAGAAATCATCACCCGGCCGCGCTTCCAGACGCGCAGGGGTAGAGGAGGGAGAGCCGAGTCGGGCGAGAGCTCGGCTTCAGCGACGATCCGTTCCGAGGCCGCGGGCGCCTGGCGCAGCGTTGCGCAATCCCCCCTCGGCAGCACGGTCGCCCTACCTGCTTCCCCGCCGCTCCACCGGTCGATCCCCGAGCGATACGAAGTCCGCGAGTCCGAGGGAGAGCGTTTCCTGCACGGTGACGAGGCGCCCCGAGTTCGCGTGATCATAGATCGCAAGCTCTGCGCTTCGGAAGCCGAAGCCCGAGCCATGGGCGAGCGAGTCATCTTCCTCGACGGCGCCGGCGACTTCGCCCCGACTCTCGACAACAAGGCACGGGTCTATAATCTGGATCACCATCAGGGCTGCATCCGCCCCTTCACGCTAGCGACCTGCGAGCAGGCCCTCATCCTGGTGCTGAACGGCCTCGAACTCGACGAAGGCGATTGGACCGTCTACGCAAACGAGCCCGATCTCGACACGGTGCTGGCCATCTGGGTCCTGCTCAACTTCCGCCGCATCCCGAAGCTGAGCGTACGCTCCCGCGACGTCCTTCTCCCGCTCCTGCGACTCGAGGGTGCCATCGACGCCAACGGGAGCGAACTCAGCGAGTATTGCGGGCTCACCCTGGCCAGCCTTCGCCAGGCCAGGGAGCGCCTCGACGAGCTCTATGCCCTGGAGAAATCTTTTCGCTCCTCCGAGCGCGTGCCGAGAATCGATCTGCGGGACTACACCGTCTCGATGCTCTGGGAGATCGACCAGCTGGTCTACACCCGGAAGGACTTCGAGCAGTACTCGAACATCGAGGAGATCCTGGGACATGTCGAGATTGCCCAGCGCAAGGTGGCGGTGGCCTGCCGCGATCGAGCTGGGATCTACGAGGCCGAGCGCCTGCTCAAGGATCAATGGGGCGACCAGCTGGGGATCATTGCACTCGAGAAAAGCAGCGAGGGCGATCGGCGCGAGTACACCCTGCGGCGTGTTTCGGCGATTCTCGACTTCGACCTGGCCCCTGTCTACGAACTCCTCAACCTGGTCGATCCGGCGGTGGATGGCCGACCGGCCGGAAAGCGCTGGGGGGGATCGGACGACATCGGAGGATCGCCGCGGCCGAGCGGTACCCGCATCACGCCGACCGAGCTGCTGCGGCTCCTGCAGGTCGCCTACCGGCCCAGGACTTCGAGCGAGAATCTCCGGCCGCTCTTTGGGAGCGTTGCAGCGACGCTTGGGCTTGTCCTGCTCGGAGGAATCCTCGCATTCGCGGCGGCGGTCATTCCCGAGATCCGGGTCGGAACCCTCTCCAGACTGACGAACGGCGGTGCCGGCCTGTTGGCCTTTTCGCTCAGCGCCCTGGTGCTCGCCGCCGGGATTGGCCGGCGGGTTTCCCGAGGACGTCTGTGGCTTCACGGATGGCGCAGACCGGCCGGACGCGACTGGCTCTACCTCGCTCCCGTGGTGCTGGCCTGCGCGCTCCCCGCAACAGCATGGGTGCCGCGCAACATCCCCCTCGATCCCATCTCGGTGGTGATGGCCGGCGGGGTCATCGCGGTCGCTTCGCTCGCGAGCGAGGTGTGGTTCCGCGGCCTGGTGCACGGCTGGTTCCTTTTTTCCGGCCGGGTGGAGCGGGTCGGGGGACCCTGGTTCATTTCGCGAGCGACCGCCGCATCGGCTGTGCTCTACGCGCTCTTCTGCCTCGGCCTGTCCCTGGCCTGGCGAAGCAATGAGCTGGTGCCCTTCCCCGATCAGCCAATCGAGCTTGCGATCACGGGCACGAGCGCCCTCATCGGCGGAGTGGCCCTCGGCATGATCCGCGAGCGCTCACTCTCGCTCTGGCCCGGGGTCGGGATGCAGATCCTGGGAGGCATGGCGGGCGCGGCGCTGGCGCTGAGTATCCTCTGATCTCGATGATTCTTCCCATCCCTGCGCGAACCGGAATTCGAGGCCGGCCCGCGCTGCTCCCGAGGTCGGCGGCCGAGCCGACGCGGCACCCGTGAGGCGCAGGCAAAGGATCCTGCTGGCGGGCCGGATGGAAGGCTGGCAGGGGATTCACTGGGCTCAGCTCGCAGCCGCCTTTCGCAAGCTCGGGCACGATTGCGAGACCCATCACTACTCCGCAGTCGATCGCCCCCGCCTGCTCGCGGAGCTGATTCCTGGAGACTCCGAAGCTCGCCTCGTCTCCCGGCGCACCCGGTCACTGCTGCAAGCGCTGAAGGCGCGAGAGGCGGAGGTCTTGATTCTTCATAGCCTCCGGTTCGAAATGGATCGGCTACGCGATGAGTTTCGCGGACGGATCCTGCTCTGGGATTGGGACGGACCGGCGGGGGCATTGGGTCGGGATCGGGCTGCCTCGACCGAGGGGGTCGACCTCGTCGCGACCGTCTCCCGTCCGATTCTGCGTGAGCTCAGGAGCAGCTCGGGAAGGCCGGCGTTCTACCTTCCTCACGGCGTCGACATCGAGAGCTTTGCCCCCGGCCCGGTGTCCGGGGCCGAGCGGAGGCGTTTCGCTTCGCCGCTGGCCTTTGTCGGCCGACCCACCCCTCGGCGCGTCGAGCATCTCGAGGGGATCGCTGATCGGGGCCTCGTCGTCTGGGGCCGTCGCTGGCGCGGCTGGGTCCCATCGGCCTCCCCTCTCGTCCGCTGCATGCGTGAGGCGGAGGACATCGAGGGATCCGAGGTCGTCGCGCTCTATCGCAGCGCCGATGCTCTCCTCGATATCTCGCGCGAGCCCTTCGTGGATCCCCCCACCACTCTCAGCCTGCAGGTCTTTCTGGTTCCGTCGTGCGGAGCTTGTCTGATCAGCGAGTGGGTCGAGGAGCTCGAGGAATCCTTCGATCCAGGGCGCGAGGTGTTGACCTTTCGCGACGCCGAGGAGCTGGCAGAGCACTGCGATCGAATCGCGGCGGAGCCGAACCTGGCTCGGCGCATCGGAGTCGCAGGACGCCGGCGCTGCGAAGCGGACCATTCGCTCGATCGGCGCGCCCGACAGCTGATCGAGTGGCTCGAGGAGTTCTGCGGGTGAGGGTTCAGGACGGGCGGCATTCCCGGAGCAGGCTCGGACGCCACCCTTCCCCGACGCCGAAGTCCGGCGAGAGCGAGGCGGGAGGCAGGGCTATTCGGGCGGCCTTGGATCCCGGGGCAGGCCGAGGCCACGCTCGCCGATGATGTTGAGCTGGATGTTCGACGCCCCACCGGCGATCGCCGGACCCAGCGAAAAGATGTACTGCTCGACAAAGCCCGTCAGCGTGTGGGTTCGCGCGTAGCCCGCCACGTCTTCCTCGGTGGGCGCCAGCAGACCGTCCGAGCCCAGCAGGTCGTAGGCAAGGATCATCAGCTTCTGCATCGTGTCCGTCGTATAGAGCTTGGCCATCATCATCGGCAGCATGACCTTCAGCTCCTCGCCCCGATAGGCCGCGGTGATCTGTCGCAGGGTCGATGTCTCGGCGGTTCGCACGAAGCCTTCGATCTCGGCCAGGCGCTGGCGAACGTGGGAGTCCTCGATGGCGGGCCGCCCGTTGCGCAGGGTCTTGCGCGCCAGCTCGAGGGTTGCGTCGAAGTTCCCTCGCATGATGTTGGGATTGCCGATCAGGTTGCGCTCGTGCTTCAGGGTCGCGCGCGACACCGCCCACCCCTCTCCCCGCTTGCCCACGATGTTCGTCGCCGGCGTCCGCACATCGGTGAAGAAGATCTCGTTGAAATCGAGCCCCCCACTCATCTGCCGGAGAGGCCGGACATCGACCCCGGGCGATTTCATATCGACGAGGAGATACGAAATACCGGCGTGCTTCCGTGCCTCGGGCTCAGTGCGGAAGAGGCCGAAGAGATAATCGGCCTCCCGGGCATTGCTGGTCCAGATCTTCTGACCGTTGATCACCCATTCGTCGCCGTCGAGCACGGCCGAGCACTGAAGAGAGGCGAGATCGCTCCCTGCGCCGGGCTCGCTGTAGCCCTGGCACCACTTGAGCTCACCGCTCAGCGTGCGAGGCACGAACTCGCGCCTCTGCTCCTCGCTGCCGAACTCGATCAGGGTTGGTGCCAGCAGGGCGGCGCCCTGGGTCACCATGTTGCCCGGCGCGCCAACCGCCAGGTATTCCTGGAGGATGATGTGATCCTTCAGCACGTCGGTCTCGTGCCCGCCTCCGCCATACTCCGTCGGCAGATCGCGATACACGTATCCCGCCTCGATGCCGCGCTTGCGAAAGAGGGGCTCCTGCTCCTCGCGCGGGAGATCGGCCTCGGCTCCCGTCAGGGGCCAGCCCTTCAGGAATTCGCGCAACTCGCGGCGAAACGCTTCGTACTCTTCGTTCAGCTCGAGATCCATTCCGCTACCAACCCGCGAGCGTCGCGAGGCGTTCGCGCAGGATTTCAGGAGTGCCGAACCAGCCGCGATTGAACATCGCGCGCTTGAACCACATCTGGACGTCACACTCCCAGGTGAACCCCAGACCGCCGTGCAGCTCCACGGCCTGCCTCGCCGTCTCGAGGGCGCGATCCGTGATGTGCGCCTTGGCGAGGGCCGCCGATCTCTCCGCTTCCTCGACGAGATGATCGAAGGTGTGGGCGGAGTACCAGAAGAGCGAGCGGGTCGGCTCGATGTCGGTCGCGATGCGGGCGAGTTGGTGCTTGACGCTCTGGAACTGGGCGATGATGGAGCCGAACTGCTCCCGGGTCTTCGCGTACTCGACCGACATCCTCACGAGCCCCGTCGCCACGCCAAAGCTGTCTGCGGCGAGAACCGAGAGAGCCGCGTCGCGCACCCGTCCACTCACCTCCTGGCCGCCTTCGAGAAGCTCGGCCGGGGTGGCCTCGAACACCACCTCGAAGATTGGACGCGTCTGATCGATGCCTCCCATGTCTTCGATGCGCAGCCCAGGAGCATCGCGGCGAACGAGGGCGAGTCGCCCGCGCGAGCAGCCCACGACCA
>CBDUYG010000060.1:0-11501 GCA_965371385.1 uncultured Myxococcales bacterium
ACCCCCAGTACCCCGGAGCAACGAAGATCCGCGATCGCCTCGAGGCCGGGAGCGGAGATGTTTCCGAGGCCGCGACCCTCTCGGATTCCTGAGCACGATCGCGCCAGGCTCAGAGCGCCGGCTCCTGCGACTAACGCAGCGCCCCTACCGGCGGGATCCTCGCGACTTCACGCTCTCTCGAATTCGCTGGGTTCTGCGCAGATCCTCGAGATTTCGCTGCAACTCCTCGGTCAGGAGGCCCTCGCGCGCGAGTGCGCGCTCGATCGAGTCGATCGCAGCAGGAATGTCATCGAGCACGATGTAAGCCTGGGCCATCGTCTGCAGCTCTTCCTGGGAAGGGTCGTCGAGGAGCAGGAAGCGATCCAGCCAGCTCTGGGCGATCTCTCGCAGCAGCTTCTGGAAGCCGGGATCGCTACTGATGCGATCGTAGGCGGGATCGGAGATCAAGTGATCGAGGCGATTGTATCCCCGGCGGTTTGCCGCACGCAGGGCGGCGACGGCCGCCTCGGCGTCTCCCTGCGCCGCCTTGCGATGCGCGATTCGGGTCTGGGCCGGTAGACCTTCGGGATAGTGGAGCTCGGCGTCGGCCATCATCGTCTCGTTGTTCAGCCAGACGAGTGATCGCGCGCGAGTCGCAGAGGCGAACTGAAACATCCCGAGCAGGCAGAGGACGGCCACCGCCTGTCGCGCGCGCTGCGGCGCGACCGTGAGCCCCAGCGCCGAAGAGAAGTGCCGGGCCAGGGGAGGGCCTGCCAGCAACACGCCTCCCATCAAGCCGGGAAGAATGTAGTAGAGATAGCGATCGGCCATCGGGTAGGGGAGCGGAATCACACCGGCGACCGGCGCAAAGGATCCGGCGGCCCAGACCCAGAAGATCGCTTCGTCCTCCTTTCGCATGAGGGTGACGACCATGCGGTAGGCGAGCAGGGCCAGGACGACCAGCGACCCCAGCCACCAGGGGTCGAAGAGGGATTCGGCCGCCGGTGGCTCGTGAAACGTCGAGAGGCCCCGGCCCGAGAACGCCATCACGATGTAGCGAAGGGAGATGGCGCAGGTGGTGCGCATGCGCACCCACGGATCCTCGTAGAGTACGGGAGCCTGGCCCGCAGTCTTGTTGAACGCCCAGAACTCCGCAATCGCGAAGACGATGAAGATGAGGAGCCAAACGCTGACCTGGATCCATGGTCCTGCACCACCCCGGGACGCACCGGCATCCGGTGTTCGATCCTGCCGCACGTTTTCGAACCATGTCGAGAGCGCGAGGGTCGAGAGCGCGACCGCCGCCGTGGGCTTGGCGAAGAGCGCGAGCGCGAAGAGCACCGTGCCCAGAGCCGGCCTCTTTCGCTGTACGAGCAGAGCACCCACGCAGAGCGCCAGCGAAGCGCTCGTCTTGAGTTGGGAAATCCACGCGACCGCCTCGACGTTGGCGGGGTGGAGGAGAAAGAGCCCGCCCGCCAGGGAGGACGCCAGTAACGAGACACGATGACGGCGAAAGAGCATCACCAGGAGCAGCGAAGCGAGGGCATGAATCGATACGTTGACGATGTGATAGCCCCGAACATCCGTGCCGAAGAGCTGCCATTCCACCGCATGGAGCAGGAGGTGCACGGGCGCGTAGTTTTCAACCAGATTGGCGGGGACCCCGGTCGGGTCGAGGATCGCCGTCAAGCTGGCGAGGGTCGGGGTTCGGACGTAGCGATTGTGCACCACGTAGTGGTTGTCGTCGGACAAGAAATCGCCCGAAAGGGTCGGGGCGTAGACGAAGAGCGCGACCGCCAGGAAGACGAGGTAGAGAACGAAGTAGAAGAGCGGGCCCTCGTCGAGCGAGCTGGGTCCGTGCGTCTGCGTGCGCTGCCCGCCGGCCGGCCGAGCCGACGGCGCTCTGGACTTGCGGAAATCATCACGCCGTTTCGCGGCGCCCCACCTCGACTTCGATGAGCTCACGAAACCAGACCCGCTCTCGAATCGTCCCGCAATTCTTGCTGGCCGCCTGGCGAGCTCCCGGCATCGCCCCGCGGGCAGTCTGCGCGAGTACGACCTCTTCGCAGCCTTGGCTCCGACCGCACCAACGCGCAACTTCCACGATCCAGCGGGATCGCTCGTGTGATCGATGCGATCTTGCTCATTCCAGGGCGATCATAACCGATGCGACTGGCTAGCAGCCCGTTGAAAAACCCATCGGTCGCCATGCACGCGTCTTTTCGACTCGCTCTTCGTTGTGAAAGCTTGCTGGGGCTCGCCCCAGCGGCGCTTCCACGCCTCGACGGGCGACGAAGTCGCCTAGCTTTCGTGGCCGAAGGCCACTTCGTCGAGCCGAAAATCCACGCACCTGGCTCGGTCAGGGTTCTTCAACGGGCTGCTAAAGGTGCCCGGAGGAAGCCGTCTGTTGTAATCTGCGTGCCCCTCCAGAGCACGGACGCGCGATGTCCGATCTGTTTAGACCACGGCGACCATGACGGAAACGATGAGCGATGCCATGAGCGATGCGACGAGCGATGGGACGAAGGGCGCGGCCGGAGACGCGGCAAACGACACCTCGCGAGACGGAAGCCCCGTCGAGTTCTCGGTGGTCATGCCTTGTCTCAACGAAGCGGACACGCTCGAGATCTGCATCACCAAGGCCCTTCGCATATTCGAGGAGCTCGGGATCGACGGCGAGGTGGTGATCGCGGACAACGGCAGCGACGACGGTTCCCAGGAGCTCGCTGCGCGTCTAGGCGCCCGGGTCGAGCCGGTCGCCGAGAGGGGGTATGGCGCAGCTCTGATGGGCGGAATCAGCGCGGCGCGTGGCCGCTTCGTCTTGATGGGCGACGCTGACGACAGCTACGACTTCCTCGAGATCCCGAAGTTCCTCGAGAAGTTGCGCGAGGGGCACGACCTCGTGCAGGGTTGCCGGCTGCCCCGCGGCGGAGGCACGGTGCTGCCGGGTGCGATGCCCTTCCTGCATCGTTGGATCGGAAACCCGATGCTCTCGGCGATGGTCCGAGCCATGTTCCACGCACCGGTGAACGACATCTACTGTGGAATGCGCGGCTTCACCCGGGAGCTCTACGATCGTCTCGATCAGCGTTGTACGGGCATGGAGTTCGCGACCGAGATGATCATCAAGTCGACGCTTCACGGCGCCGACATCACCGAGGTGCCCATCACGCTGCACCCCGACGGACGCAAATCCCATGGGCCTCACCTGCGAACCTTTCGCGATGGCTGGCGCACGGTTCGCTTCTTCATGATGTACAGCCCGCGTTGGCTCTTCCTGGCTCCCGGCATCCTGATGATCGCGCTGGGGGTTCTGGGATACGCCCTGGCTCTGCCCGGATCGAGCGTCCTGGGCGTGCAGCTCGGCGCCCACAGCCTGCTCGTCGCGAGCCTCTTGATTCTGCTCGGCTACCAATCGATCCTCTTCGCGATCTTCACCAAGACCTTCGCGATCAGCGAAGGGCTGATGCCGGCGGACCCGCGCATGGATCGATTCTTCGAGAAGGTGAACCTCGAGACGGGCCTGATCCTGGGCACCGGCGCGTTCGTGCTGGGGCTCGCGCTGATCGGTGGAGCGTTCGGCCAGTGGCGTGAGGTGAACTTCGGCGATCTCGACTACGTGCACACGATGCGTTGGGTGATTCCCGGCGTGACGCTCGCGGCGCTCGGCTTCCAGACCGTGCTCTCCGGCTTCTTCGTGAGCATCCTGGGCATGGGGCGGCGATGAACGTCAGCGAGCGCCTGCACGAACTCTACGGCGCCGACCGTCGTGTCCGCGTGCTCTCTCGGCAGATCGTTTCGGTGCTGCCCCGAAACGCCTCGATCCTCGACGTCGGCTGCGGCGACGGCGAGATCGACCAGCTCGTGGGGGAGCTGCGCGAGGATGTCGACATTCGAGGCATCGACGTCCTGGTTCGGCCCGACGCGAAGATCCCGGTAAAGGAGTTCGACGGGCTGGAGATCCCCTACCCGGACGACTCCTTCGACGGCGTGGTCTTCGTCGACGTCCTGCATCACAGCGACGACGCGAAAAAGCTCCTGGGCGAGGCCTGCCGGGTGGCGCGCAGCTTCATCGTGATCAAGGATCATCGCATGGACGGATTTCTCGCGTTCCAGACCCTGCGCTTCATGGACGACGTCGGCAACGCGCGCTTCGGGGTTCGCCTGCCCTACAACTACTGGACCCATGACCAGTGGCAGGAGGCGTTTCGAGACCTCGGCGTCGACGTCGCTTCCTGGTCCCAGGATCTCGCGATCTATCCCTGGCCGGCGAGCATGCTCTTCGACCGCGGGCTTCACTTCCTCGCGAAGCTCGACGTCGCGAAGCGCGACTCTGGGAAGCCCGACACTGCGGCGAGCGCCGCCCCGCCCCCCGCGAGCGCGTGAGCCCAGCCGGTCCCGAAGCCTCGACGACGAGGATCCTGGCCGCCTGGACCGTGCTTGCGGCCATCACCCTCGCCTTCGCGATCCCGGCGATCCACACGACCGGCCTCTACTACGATGAAGCCTTCATGGCCCAGCAGGCTCGCGACTTCGCCCAGCCCGAGCGGGCGGGCGTTCATCCCCCGAGTGTCAGTACGATCCATCTCGCCGGGCGCCCCTTTCCCCTGCGTAACGCCGCGTATCTGGGATCGCTCAAGAGTCAGCTGCTGATTCCCTCGTTGATGATATTCGGTAGCAGCGTCGACGTGCTGCGGATCACGACGCTGGCGACCGGCCTGTTGGGAGTCCTCTTCGCGATGCTCTGGACCGGGCGCCTGTTCGGCACTGGAGTCGCCCTCGTGACCGGGCTTCTGATCGTCGCGGACCCCGGGTTCCACTTCTTCAGCCAATACGAGTGGGGCCCTTTCACGACCCTCTTTCTCTGCCGGATGCTCGGGTTCTGCCTGATCTGCACCGGGCTCACCGCCGGATCGGCCCCGGGGCGCTGGATCGCCATGATCGCGGGCGGGGCAGTGCTCGGGCTGGGGGTCTACGCTCGAGCGGATTTCGCGATCATCCTGATCTCGGCGGTTCTCGCCCTGGCGCTGACGCTCAGGGGTACGACTCGATCTGCGATCGAGCAGAACCTCGCGCCGATCTCGGCCGGGACCCTGGCATCCATCATCACCGCGAGCCCGATGATCCAATCCGTCCAGGCGGTGCTCGACGCCGGAGCGCGAATGGCCGACCGCGGCGATCTCGCCTATCGCGCCCAGGTGATGTGGAGCGTGCTCGACGGCTCGCACTTTCATCGCTTGATGGAGACCGGCGGACTCTTCGAGCGGATCTTCGAGGAGGAAAGGACGGCGCCGGCCACTGGATTTGCGCCGGTCCTGTTGATCGCGCTCGTGATCGTCGTGTCGCTCTCGCGGACCCGGCGGAAGTCCGGGGCTGGCATCAGTCTCTTCATCGTCGCGATGGCCGCATCCATCGCGGCATTCATGATCGCGTTGCCGGGAGCCGTCCGGGCGCACCACATGCTCAACATCCTCCCGCTGCCCCAGATCATCGTCGCGGCAGCCGGAGTCGGGCTGTGGCGCCGGGAGTGGAGCCGCTCGGGCCTGCGCGCGGGGGCGAGAGCCTGCGTCGCCATCTCGTTCGCCGCACTACTGATCGCCGATGTCGCGCTGATTCACCAAACGCGGGAATTCATGTTCGAGACGGGGGGGCGCGGCAGATTTGCGCGCGCCCTCGACACGTTCGCCGAGGATCTCGACTCACGGCCCGATGCGGCAGAGATTCGCGTCATCAGCCTCGACTGGGGATTCCACGAGAACCTGCTCTTCTCGACCGATCACCTTCGGCTGGCGGAGCCCATATGGAAGATTCCCCTCGTCCTGGCGAGCGGACGATCCATGACCATTCAAGGCGACGGCAACACCTTCTACCTGGTACACGAAGCGCCCTTCGATCTCTTCGGCCTCGGCGCTCCCCTCCTGCGCGCGGTCGAAGGACTCGGGGGCGAGGATGTCGAAATCCGTGTGCACGAGAACCGGGAAGGCGAGAAGATCTTCACGAGCGTACGCCTGAAGCGAACCCATCGGCTCCTCTACGATGGAGCGTTTCGCGTGATTCTGGAGTGAGCTTCGTGAGTCGGCGGCGGCCAGGAGCCTGACCCACCGGCACCGACCTCCCCTCCAGCACGTCCCGCTCCTTCACTTCGAACGTCGTCGCACGTCCTCCAACCCTCAATCGGTAGGGCTCGCTCGGGCCCGACGGCGCGTTCCCATCGGTCGAATAGGGAACTCGCACACGGACTCGGCCCTCATTCCCAACCCGTGTATCGACGCGATAGACGAACTCTCGACCGCTCAGCGACTGAACGGCCACGGAGATCTCGACCCGATCACCCGGCTCGCCCCTCACGTCGATCTGCGCACCCTCGACGATCTCGAAGAGCTTGTAGGGCGGAGCCTTCGCGGCAGCGGGCTTCGGCGCCCGGAAGATGTCCTGGAAGCCGGGCGCTCCGAGGGGCGCCTCGGTGATGAGACGAAAATGCTCCAGCCTCGGGCCAGCCGGGCCCGCTCTTCCATCGCGATCGTGCAGGCGGCCCATCACGCTGCCGGGCGGGCGTGAGTTCATCGTAACCACGTATCGGCCCTGAAGACGCCCTGCCAGCCCGAGCGCCTCTCTCTCGTTCGTGGCACTCAGGAAATCGAGGGAGAGCTTCCAATTCTCCGGCCCGATGAAGGCCCACATCGGATCGGTTGCCGTCCCCTTTCGGGCGGAGTAGTGGAGCACGTGCCCGAGGTTCGCCTCGGCGATGACGCCATACTCGGGAACGGCGTCCGACTCCAAGAAGCCGCGAGTCTCCGGTGTCGAATCGCGCACCTGCCTCGCGAACCCAATCAGAGTTCCCACAACGGTCTCTGCGGGTGGAACGACCAGCGAGCGATCTCCCAACAACGCCGCCAGGCTGGGCCTCGCGCGCGGCAGATAGAAATCCCGAATCGCCGGAGCCAGCAGGACGACCACGAGCGAAACACTCACCACGCCGGCAATCCAGCGGCCGTCTGGCTTCCGACTCTCGCCATTTCGGCCCTCTTCGCCCCGGCCCCCGACCCATCGCAACAGCACCTGGCGCGGACCCTCGACGAGGAGTACAGCGAAGGAGACCGCCGCTGCCGGAGCGAGGTCGTTTCCGAATCGACGCTGAGCGATCGCGAGCGCGCCGAAGACTCCTCCCCAGACGGCCAGCACCCAGACCGCCGGACGCGAGTCCTCCTCTCTCACCAGGGTCACGAGGGCAAAGGGCGCAATGGGAATCAAGAAGTGAAGCCAGCCCCAGGCGCGCTCTGCCGAGAAAGGCACCTCGCGACCCCAGATCGGAAAGAGGGGGGATTGCTCGGCCGTGATGTGGCCGATGCCGTCCGTCATGGTCGCGAAGCGCAGGGCGGGCATGATTCCCGCGCGCGGCTCTGGGAGCGCCATGACCAGAGCGAGGAAGCCGGCCCCGACCGCGACCATGCACGCGAGCCGCGTCGCGAAGGAGCTCTCGGGTCGGCGTTCAGCGAGAAGGAGCTGGACACCCGAGATCAGCGCAATCCCAAGTACGACCAGCCAGTGCAGTCGCGATAGGGAGATCGACGAGTAGGCGCCTCCGATCGGGATCGGGAGGACGGCGAGGATCGGAAGCATGAGCAGCGCCGTCGCGATCAGGCTCCAGAACTCGACCCGCACGAGCATCGTGCGCCGGCTCCAGCTCGCCATCAGCAGGATGCTCCCCTCGAGCATCGCGATGTAGAGCAGATTGCCGTGCCAGATCAAGAAGACCGTGAGGCGCAGCGCGACCAGGAGCGGCATCAGGCGAAGGAGCCGGCGATCGTCGCTGCGAGGATCGACGAGGGTGACGACCAACCAGAGCACGCACGCCCCCACGAGAGCAACGGCCGCGTGGTGATCCGGATTGCCCACCCTTCCATAGGTGACGCAGATCGGGAAGAAGGCGAAGAGCGTGGCCGCCGAGAATGCGACCGTCCTGGAGGCCACTCGCCTGCCGATCGCATAGATGGGGATGGTGGTCAGGGAGCCGTAGACAGGCGACGTCCATGCGGCGACGAGCTCGAAGCCCCGCTGGTCCGTCGCAAGGAGCCTCGCGCTGCCCCCGAGCACGAAGTCGAAGAGCGGCGGCCATGGCACCGGGGCTCCGTCCGGATAGTTGAGCAGGGGATCGAAGAGAAGCACCGCGGGGAAGTTCATGAAGGTAAAGAACGCACGGCGCACGTGATACGTCGCGTCGCCCGGGGCAAAGAGCACCATGTCTCCGGAGATGATGCGTTCGAACCCGAGAGCCCTCGTCGCGAAGGCGAGGAGAAAGACGGCGAGCAGGCCCAGCAGGGTCCACCCGATCCCTCTTTCAGGTCTGCCCGTCAAGGGCCTTCACCAGGACTTCGACGACCCGCCTCTGCTGCTCTTCGCTGATGCCCGGGAAGAGAGGCAACGAGAGAATGCGATCGGCCGTCGACTCTGCCACGGGGAAGTCGCCCTTGTGGTGGCCGAGCCCCTCGTAGACTCCCTGGAGATGACACGGAATCGGATAGTGGATCCCCGCCCCCACGCCGCCTTCGTGAAGCGCAGCCAGTACGCGGTCGCGCTCGGGAACCCGGACCACGTAGAGGTGCCACACCGACTCGTTGCCGGGCATGACCTTCGGAAGAGCGATTCGAGACTCACCGGCGAGAAGCTCCGAATAGAGCGATGCCGCCCGCCTGCGTTGCTCGTTCCAGCCCGCAAGTCGCTTCAACTTCGCGTTGAGCACGACCGCCTGCAGCGTATCCATGCGTGAGTTGAAGCCGAGCTCGGGGTGGTGGTACTTCACCGTCCCACCGTAGTTTCGCAGGTTGCGCACGCGCTCGGCGAGTCCGGCGTCGTTCGTCAGCACCGCTCCCGCGTCGCCGTAGGCGCCGAGGTTCTTGCCCGGATAGAAGCTCGTGCCGGCACCCGCACCGAAGCCACCCGCCGTGGCGCCGCTGCGGCGCGCACCCTGGGACTGGGCCGCATCCTCGATCAAGAAGACATCCGTCCCCGCCAATGCGTCCTTCAACTCTTCGAAGGGAGCGATCTGGCCATAGAGATCCACCGCCATGACGGCGCGTGTGCGCTCTGTGAGCTTCTGCTTGACCTGGCTCACATCGATGAGGTCGTACTCGGCATCCGAATCCACGAAGACCGGCGTCGCACCCGCCCGGGTAATCGCCAGGGCGGATGCGATGAAGGTGTTGGCGGGCACGATGACCTCGTCCCCGGGACCGATCCCGAGCCCGCGCGCCACCATTTCCAGCGCATCCGTGCCGTTCGCCACCCCGATGCAGTGCTCGACACCGGAGAACTCCGCGAAGGCCTGCTCGAAATCACCCACGGGACCCCCGAGGATGAAGGCCGTCTGCTCGAGCACGGAGGCGAATCCACGCTCGACCTCTTCCGCGACCTCGCGATGCTGCGCCTTGAGATCAACCAGGGGGATCTGCATCATGACTCCAGTACGACTTCGCGCCCGTGCACTCTGAGGGATTCGGAAATGGCTTCCAGGGTACGAACGACCGAGATGCCCTCGGCTCCACCCGAGAGCGGCTGCTCACCATTCTCGACGCAATCGAGAAAGTGGGCGCACTCGTTGCCGAGGGGCTGCGACATCGCCACCCGCGGCGTGAGGATGTCTCCCTCCTGCACGCTCATGCGAAAGGACGAGAAGTCATCGACGAAGGGAACGTTGATGCTCTCATCAGCCACCTGCTTGTCGAAGATTCGCAAGGGCTCGGACATGTGAACGTCGTCGAAGATGAGCATCTTCTTGTCACCCACCACCGTGATGTCTCTCGATTTGCGAGGGTGGAGCCACGATGCGTGCAGGTTGACGAGCACCTCGCCTGGATATCGGAGGGTGGCAAAGACCGCGTCTTCGATGCCCGGGTTGATCCACGAGCCGCCTACCGCCGAAACCGTGAGGGGCTCGGCGTCGAGCCAATACGTCGCCAGGGAGATGTCATGGGCGGCGAGATCCCAGGCGGCGTTCACATCGACTCGAATCGGTCCGAGATTCGTGCGCACCATCGAGAGATAGTAGACCCGGCCGAGGTCGCCGTTCGTGATGTACTTCTTGGCCGCCTGGGCGGCGGAATTGTAGACGAAGATGTGGCCGACCATCAGGATCCGGCCCACATCGCGCGCCAGCTCGTCGAGCGCGACCGCGTGCTCCACACTGTCGGCCAGGGGCTTCTCGACGAGCACGTGCTTGCCGGCCTCGAGGGCCGCCTTTGCGAGCTCGAAGTGGGTGCTGGTGGGCGTTGCGATCACGACGGCCTCGACCTCAGAGTCGCGGAAGACCTCGTTGGCGTCGCTGCCCGTCCGGACCTCGGGGAAACGTGCGCGCACGGCCTCGAGACGGGGCTCGCTGCGATCGATCACCCACGCGACCTCGCTGCGGCGATGGTCGTTGAAGTTCCCGATCAGGTTGGGCCCCCAATGCCCTGCTCCGATGACTGCTACTCGAATCATGAATTCCTTCTCTCTTCGTTCGTCGCCCTTCCCTCGATTCGTGGGCGGTTCGGGTCGTGGGCGAATCGCCCTGGATTGGCAAAGCTGCGCCGGGCTAACGCCGGATCCCGAGCCCCATCAGGACGAGGGGCTTGAGAATCGACCACCAGCCGGTGATCGGTTTCATTTTCGTCTGCCCCAGCTTCTTCGGGGGATAGATCTTCGTCACCGGCACTTCGACGGTGCGATAGCCCGATCGAATCGCCTTGAGGTAGAGGTAGGGCTCCAGCTCGTACTCATCGAGCCAATCCTGATCGAGGTCGATATTCGAATCCTCGAGCACTTTGCGGTGAACGGCCCGGAACCCGTTGGTCGACTCGGTGACCCAGCGTCGCGCGACCAGGGAGAAGAGGAGCGGGTGCATGCGGGTCGCGATCTTGCGATAGAAGGGCATGGGGCCGAAGTTGGCGTCGGGCTTGAGGAAGCGCGAACCCTGCACGAAATCCGCCTTGCCGTCGGCGATCGGATCGAGCAGCAGCGGGATTTCTTCGGGCGAGTCCTTGTTGTTGCCGGCCATCACGACCGCGACGTCGAACCCGTTCTTCACGGCATCCTTGTATCCCGCCCGCAAGGCGGCTCCGACACCAACCACCCGGCCCATCGGAAGCACGCGGGCACCCAGCTCGCGGGCGACCTCGGGCGAACGATCCGTACAGCCATCATCGATCACGAGCACTTCGTCGACGAGTGGACGCGGTATCCTGCGCACCACCTCACCGATCTTCTCTTCTTCGTTCAAAACGGGCGCCATGGCGATGACGCGTAATCCACGATACACAGCTCGTTCTCCCGGGCGCACATCATACCTCATGGAATCCGTCGATTGAATCGCGATCGTGGGCTCGGGAGAGTCGGGTCGTTCCGATCGATTCTGCCTGCTCGGGCGATCACCAGGGCCTCTCCGGGCTCGGATTCAGGGTCCACCGGGAACGACCGTAGGCCGACCGGAGTTGCACCGGAAACTCATCCGTCTTGGAGGCAAACGAGTTGTCGAACCTGGACGCAAC
>CBDUYG010000061.1:0-11459 GCA_965371385.1 uncultured Myxococcales bacterium
CACAGGCGCGCCGATTCCACAGGCGCGCCGCTTCCCGGTGCCATAGTCTCATCGTGGACTCGAGAGGAGATCGGAATTGACGACCATGCGCGCCGCAGTCTGTGTGGAGCTCGGCCCCCCTGAAAGGCTGGTCATCGAGGAGCGCGACCGCCTCCCCCCCGGCCCCGGGCAGATCTCCGTCTCCGTTCGAGCCGCGGGGCTCAACTTCGTCGATTCACTTCTGATCCAGGGGCTCTATCAGATCAAGCCGACGCCCCCCTTCGTCCCGGGTAGCGACGTCGCGGGTGTCGTGGACGCGGTCGGAGAGGGAGTGACGGACTTCGCCGTCGGAGACGAAGTGATGGCGATGTCGGGGCTCAACGGGTTCGCAGAGCAGGTCGTGGTCTCGCAGTCGCGCACCTATCCGATTCCCAAGGGGCTCGGCTTCGCCCGGGCGGCGGGCTTCCTCCAGAGCCATGCCACCGCGCTCTTCGCCCTCGACAACCGCGGAAAGATGCAGGCGGGAGAGACGCTCCTCGTGCTGGCCGCCGCGGGCGGTGTCGGCAGCGCGGCCATCGACGTCGGCCGAGCTCTCGGAGGAAGCATCATCGCCGCGGCTTCGAGCGATGCCAAGCTCGAGGCGTGCAAGGCGCGCGGCGTAGCCGGGGTCATCAACTACGACTCCGAGGATCTGAAGGTCCGGGCCAAGGAGCTCTCGGGGGGCGGGGTCGATCTCGTCTTCGATCCGGTCGGTGGCGACTACACCGAGCAAGCGCTCCGCGCCATCGCACCCGACGGGCGCTACCTGGTGATCGGCTTCGCCGCGGGAGAGATCCCCCGCCTCCGTCTCAACCTGGTTCTGCTCAAGCAGTGCCAGGTGGTCGGAGTCGACTGGGGCGGCTGGGCAGCGAAGAATCAAGAGTCGAACCGCGCCGTCTTCGACAAGCTCAGCGGTCTCCTCGAGTCGGGCAAGCTCGATCCCCCTCAGCCCCAGACCTACGCTTTCGAGAACGTTCGGGAGGCCCTGCGCGACCTGATGGAGCGCAAGGTAATCCACAAGGCGGTGCTGCTCTTCGATTGAGCTGCGCGCTCCAGCTGACGGGAAGGCGGGAGAGAGGATCAGCCCTCGACCACGACTCCCCGCCAGAACGCGATCCGATCGCGTATCTCTTCGGCGGCGGGCTTGGGGGTGGGGTAGGTCCAGGCCGCGTCGGAGTTCTTCTCGCCCCCCACACTCACGTGATAGTAGGAGGCCGTCCCCTTCCAGGGGCAGATCGTCGTCGTGTCGCTGCTCTCGAAGAAGCGTCGATCGATCGAATCGGGCGGAAAGTAGTGATTACCCTCGACGACGACGGTGTCCTCGCTCTCGGCGATGACCTGATCCTTCCAGATGGCTTTCATGCGGGCTCCTTCACGTCCATGGGTATTCCTCTTCCGGCCCGCGACCCACCGCCGATCTCAGAGATCGAGCTGGTACATCATCAGGTATACGACGACTCCCGTGATCCCGACGTAGAGCCAGACCGGATAGGCAAAGCGAACGATGCGCTTGTGATCGTCGAAGCGCTCCTGGATCCCGAGATAGGCGCTGCGAAGCACCAGGGGAAGCATCAGCACGGCCGCCACGGTGTGAGTCGCGAGCACGATCAGGAAGAAGCTGCGCACCCAGCCCTCTCCCGGAGCCTTGCCATGGCCGAGCAGTGCGACCTGGGCGAGATAGGTCACCAGGAACACGGCGCCGAGCACGAGGGCGAGCTTCATCAGCTTGGAGTGGAGCTTTCGGTCTCCGGCGCGAATGGCGACCAGGGCCCAGATAATGAGTCCGGTGATGATGAAGTTGCAAAGGGCGCCGACATGCGGGAGGAGATGGGCCATGGCGGCACTCTAGCCTACGAGCCGCGGAGAGAGCAGCGACGAGAATCTTCAGTCGTGGGAGTGCGAGGAGGGGGGCGTCATCGCGCCAATCGAGGCGATCGGGATCTCGACGCCGAGCGCCGGTGTTTTCTCGAAGAGTAGGGTGATGGAAAAACTCTGGCCCTGCTCGAGGGGTGCGCCGAGGCCCATCAGCATGATGTGCAATCCCCCTGGCTCGAGGATGACCTCGTTGCCGGGATCGAGTGCGAGACTGGAGACAGGACGCATCCGCGTGATGTCGCCCTCGATCACGGTCTCGTGAATGCTCGCGGCGGCGGCCGCCGCCGTCTTCACTCCGATCAGGGAGTCCGGCGCGCTTCCCCGGTTCTCGATCGTGAGGTAGACGACGCCCATCTTGCCCGCGCCCGCGCTCGCCCGGGCCCAGGCTTGCTTCACCTGGATGACATTCGCTTCGGGGGGATTCTCCGCGAGAGTCGAGTGGACGAATAGACCGACCAGCAACGCACTCCAGACGAGGCGACGAGTGTTCATGAGTCTTTTCCCCGGGCCGCCGGCAACGGCTCCCTGGCCAGGACGTCGCGGATCGTGCCCGCCATCAGCTCGGGATCAGTTCCCTGGCGGAAGACCATGATCCCCTCGCCCTCTGGACCCACGAGATAGGTCTGGGAGGTGTGATCGATGAGGTAGCTCCCCGGCTGCGCTCCCTCGGCGTCCTCGATTTCGGCCACCTCGTAGAACACCCCGTAGGCCCGAGCGGCCGCGGCAATCTCCTCCTCCGACCCGGTCAGACCGACGATCCGCTCATCGAAGTGGCCGACGTAGTCCGCGAGCACCTCGGCCGTATCGCGCGTGGGATCGAAGCTGATGAAGATCGGCAGGACCCGATCCCCCAGCTCCCCCAGGCTCCGCATCGCCGAGCTGATCGCCGCCAGATTACCCGGGCAGACGTCGGGGCAGCTCGTATAGCCGAAGAAGACGAGCAGGTAGCTGCCATGATAATCGGCCTCGCTCACCGCCTTCCCAGTGTGATCCCGAAAGGTGAGGATCTCCTGCCGCGACCTCGACTCCCTAGGGGAGGGAAGCGACCGACTCAGCGACCCCGGCGCCTCGATCGTGCCGCTGCGCCCCACCCCGCCCTCCCGCGCCTGGATCGCGAGATATGCGAGCAGCCCGATCGAGGCCGCGAGCAGGACGTGAACCAGCGCCACGATCCTCATTTTCGAATTCTCCGATCGAATATCGCGAGGGACACTGAATCCGCCTCTATTCGTATCCCGATCACTCCATCGGAGCGTCGGCGAATCCTACAACAAGCCCGGTTCACGGGAGCTGCCGAGCAAGCGGTGATCGATAGGCCCCTTGGGAACCCGGACCCAGGCGGCCCGTTGCATCACTCGATCGAGAGGCGGCCTTCGATTCGTCCGAGCGATACTGCCGGCATCGATTCGCCCCGAAGGGACTCCCAACCGGCACCACGCCCACCACTCCCCGTGTAAGTCCGCGAAGCGACGGATCAAATCAGAACCGTGGGTCGACGCGACAGGGTGCCGATCATTCGGCAGCAGATTTCTGCATTCCGGTCTAGACTCCGCCGCATAAATGGCGCACCCGAGGCGTCTATCGATCAAGATTCGAGCGTTCGCTCTCCGTCTGGTCCGAGAGCGGCAGAATCGTGTCTCGTGAGCTTCGGAAGGGTGGGGTCCGAAGGAAACGCAGTGAACGAAAGTGCGGCTGGATCTTCCTCCCAGATGTCACGCGAATCGCAGGAGCCTTGTCTGGTGCGAAACCTATACAATCGTTTTCTGCTCGCCTGCTTGACGGCGGCGCTCCTCGGGCCGACCGCGGCGCTAGCCGAGCAGGAGAAGACCGACGACTCGCCCGCAATCGCGGTCGTCGAGGATCTCCATGATTCCCTCATCGTCATGATGAAGGAGGCCGACGAGCTGGGCTACCAGGGACGCTGCGACTACCTGACACCCGTCATTGCCCGGACGATCGATCAGGAGTTCATGGCGCGCAAATCGATCGGGCTGCAGTGGAAGCGCCTGAGCGAAGCCGACCAGGCGCGCTGGCAGACGGCCTTCTCGCGTCTCACGGTCGCGAATTATGCCGGGCGATTCACTGGCTATGACGGCGAAGAATTCGAAACCCTCGGACAGGAGGCGGCGCCCAAGGAGACGGTGATCGTGCAGACGAAGATCGTCCTGCCGAAGGACGACGACGTCCAGCTCAACTACCGCCTGCGCGAGACGGACGTGGGCTGGCGCATCATCGACATCTACATGAACGGGACGGTGAGCGAGCTCTCCCTGCGCCGGTCCGAATACTCCTCCACCCTCAAGCGCGATGGCTTCGAAGACCTGGTCGTCGCGGTCGACCAGAAGACCGACTCCCTCGCCGCCGAGGGCAGTGCCCCGGCCAGCGCCAAGGTCAACTGACCTGCAGGCGGCAGTCGCGCGCGCACTCGACGCCTTCCCCGGCCTGAAGAGCCCCCAGGCGGCCCCCCTGCGGTCTGGCCTGATCCACCAGACCTTCGCCGTGACTGACGGCCAATACGATTACATCCTGCAGCGGGTGAGCCCGCTCTTTGCACCCGAGATTCATGAAAACATCTCGGCCGTCACCGAGCACCTGGAGGCTCACGGGCTACGCACGCTTCGATTGATCCCCACACGAACCGGAGCCCACACGGCGGACCTCGGCGATGATGGCGTATGGCGGCTCATGAGCCGGCTGCCCGGCGTCGGCTTCGATCGCATCATCGACTCCGACCAGGCTCGGGCCGCCGGGACCCTGGTCGGATCGTTTCACGGCGCCCTGCACGACTTCGAGGCTCCCCTGCAGCCACTGGGCTTCCCCTACCACGACACGCCCGGGCACTTCGACGAGCTACAGCGAGCGCTCGCGACCCACGAGAGTCACGCGCGCCACGCGGAGGTCTCGCGCCTCGCGGAAGAGATCGTTCGAGCGGCAGACTGCTGGCGCCCACCGCCCTCGCTTCCACGGCGGGTGATCCATGGCGATCTGAAGCTCAACAACCTGCTCTTCGCCGGAACCGACCCGGACGACCGACGTCGGGGCGTAGCGCTGATCGACCTCGACACGCTCTGCCGCCTGCCCCTCTACTTCGACTGGGGTGACGCCTGGCGCTCGTGGTGCAATCGGAATCCCGAGGATTCACCCGAGGCCGAGCTCGATATCTCGATCTTCGAGGCCGCCGGCGAAGGACTGATGGGGGCCCTCGGCTTCGCCCCGGACCCGGGCGAGCTGGAATCCCTGACCTGGGGGCTCGAGCTCCTGAGTCTCGAGCTCGCAGCGCGCTTCGCGGCGGACAGCCTGCTCGAGCGGCACTTCGCCTGGGATGCGGAGCGATTCGAATCCGCGGCAGAGCACAACCTCAACCGGGCGCGGGGGCAATTCTCGCTTCACGAGCAAGCCGTCGAGACACACGATCGTCGAGCTCGATTCCTGCTGGGCTAGGAGTCTGACCCAAGACTCATCGCGACGCCCTTGCGCCGATGCATCACCGCTGGCAGCGTTGCGAAACCTTGCTGTAGCTAGCCGAGCTCATTCGTGAAGCCCGTTGCGAGGGCAGCAAGAGCGCTCATGAATGATCCGAGCTGGCTCCTAGCTGCGGCCGTACATCGCCACCACGCAGGCGCCGCCGAGGCCGAGGTTGTGCTGAAGCCCGAAGCGCGCGCCATCGACCTGACGCTTGTCCGCCTCGCCTCGCAGCTGCCACACCAGCTCCGAGCACTGGGCCAGGCCGGTCGCGCCGATCGGGTGTCCCTTCGAGAGCAGACCGCCGGAGGGATTCACGACCCAGCGTCCGCCGTAGGTGCAGGAATCGTCGAGCACCAGCTTCTCCCCCTCCCCTTCGGCGCAGAGCCCGAGCCCCTCGTAGCTGATCAGCTCGTTCGTGCTGAAGCAGTCGTGCAGCTCGATGACCTGGACGTCGTTCGGCCCGATCCCGGCCTGTTCGTAGACCTGACTCGCGCCGCGTTCGGTCATCCCCATGCCCACCATGCCGATTCTTCCACGCGAGAAGTCCTCCGCGCGATCGGTGGTGAGCGACATCCCCAGGATCTCGATCGCTCCGGGGTGGGGGTGCGCCTTCAGATACTTCTCGGAGACGACGATCGCCGCGGCCGCACCGTCACTCGTGGGGCAGCACTGCATCACGGTCAGGGGATCGTAGACCATACGTGAAGCCAGGATCTCTTCGACCGTGTGGGCGTCGCGATACTGGGAGCGCGGGTTGTTGACCGAGTGCTTGTGATTCTTGACGGCGATCCGTGCGAAGGTCTCCGGCTTCGTGCCGTACTTCTCCATGTGGTCCCGGCCGGCGTCGCCGAACATGCGCGCCGCGATCGGAGCCCTTTTCTTCTTTTCAGTCTCCGCGGCGATTTCCTGCAGACCCGGCAGCTGCTTCTCGAGGGGGCCCTTCTGCATCTTCTCGAATCCGAGGGCGAGGACGGCGTCGTTCTGGCCGGAGCGGATCGCGGTATAGGCCATGTAGAGCGCGGTCGAGCCCGTCGAGCAGTTGTTGTTGACGTTGTAGACGGGAATGCCCGTCATGCCCACGCCGTAGAGGGTCTGCTGGCCGAGCGTGCTCATTCCATTCACGTAGCCACAAAAGGCCTGCTCGATCGCGTCGTAGCCAATGTCTGCGTCCTTTAGGGCGCTCTTCGTCGCCGCCTGACCGAGCTCCTTCACGTCGGTCTCGCAGCGCTCGAACTTCGTCATTCCAACGCCGATCACGAAGACCCGATCTCGATTCGTCATCACTGCCGCTCCTCTTTTGCTCTTCTTCTGCTCTTCTCTGCTCATCGCCCGGCCCCAGGAACATCCATCCATGGGCCCGCTTCTTCGCAGCCGAGGCAGCGCTCGATTCTCTCACCCCGGGAAACGGCCGTTCCGAGACGCTGCTCGGGCGAGAATATCGGCCGGCTCCGTTGTGGAAGTTGTGCAATCCGGGCTCCTGTGTTTGAATACTCGAGATCTGACGAATCGTCAAATTCGTCTCTGAAGGCCCCCAGTGGGCTCGCGACACTTCGATGGCCCTGGGTCGCGGCGAGCTGCAGCAGAGACTGCGGTCAAGGCCGTGGTAGAGGAGAAACGAGAGGCATGGCATTGAACAAGGAAGACGTGGTCGGGCGGCCGACCGGAGCGGCGACGATCCATGTCGAGCGAGGTCCCGTGACGAAATTTGCGGAGGCGGTCACCGACAAGAACGCCGTCTACAAGAATCTCGAAGCCGCCCGGACGGCGGGCTTCGACAGCATCCCGGCTGCTCCGACCTTCACCTTTGCGGCCCCGCATTGGGGCATCTTCCCTGAAGACCAGCCTGCGGATCCGACCGAGGGCAAGGGGAACCCGATGCGCGAGCTGATGGGCGGACTGATGGCCCAGGGAGGCATCGTGCTCCACGGCGAGCAGGAGTTCATCTATCACAAGCCCGTCCAGAGCGGAGACACCCTGCACCAGGAGGGCAGGATCACCGACCTCTACTCGAAGGAGTCCAAGGGCAAGACGATGACCTTCGTGGTGATCGAGACCGTATTCAGGGACGAGAGCGGCGAACCTGTCGTGACCGAGCGCTTCAACCTCATTCACCGCAAATAATCAATTCGTTCACGCAGAGCCGATCCATGACCGGAAGCGCGTGAGAGAAGGGAAAGGAAGAATCACCATGGCCAAGCCGATCGCGACGCTGCGATACGACAAAATCTCCGAGGGAGACGAGGCTCCCAGCGTCAGCCACGAACTCACTCGGAGCGACCTGGTCGCCTACGCGGGGGCTTCGGGCGACTTCAACCCCATGCATACAGACGAGGTGGCCGCGAAGAAGGCAGGCCTCCCGAGCGTTTTCGGTCATGGCATGTTTTCCATGGGGTTGCTCGGGCGTGCGCTCACGGACTGGGCGGGGGTGGGCAACCTCGCGGAGTTTCGGGTCCGCTTCACCAAGCAGACCTGGCCCGGGGAGACGCTCCGCACGAAGATCGTCGTCACCGGCAAGAGCGAGGGAGAAGCGGGGAAGCGCATCTCCGCGGATGTCGAGCTTGCGAATCAGGAGGGTGAGGTGAAGCTGGTGGGATCGGCGCTGGTCGTGGCGGGGTAGGCGGGAATCTTCCAGAGCCTGCTCGCCGACCGATCGGGCGGATCGATCAGCCCGGGCGGATTCGTTCGTCCCGCAGTTCCCATCTCCTGACCTTTCCCGCCTCGTCTCGCAGCGGGAAACCCACGAACTCGAAGCTCCGCGGCACGCTGTAATGGACGATTCGCTCCTCGAGATGGGCCCGGAGGTCGCCGCCGCTCACCTCTTCCGTCACTTGAACGATCGCATGGACGACCTGCCCCATGTCTTCGTCGGGCAATCCGATCACCGCGCTCGAAGCCACCGCCGGATGCTCGTCGATCGCCGCCTCGATCTGGGCCGGGTAGATATTGCGGCCACCGCTGAGGATCATGTCGGTGCGGCGGTCGGCCAGGTAGAGGTAGCCGTCCTCGTCGAGAGATCCCATGTCTCCGGCCGACTCCCAGCCGGCTTCATCCACGCGCGCGTCGGCACCGACGTAGCGGTAGGTCGAGCCCGGCCCTCCCGGCGGCATCATGTAGATCTCGCCGACCACCCCCGTTGCGACTTCCTGTCGGGTCTCGGGATCGACGATCTTGATTCCCGTTGACCGGGTTGGGCGCCCGACGGAGCCGGGGTGCTCGAGCCACTCGCGGCCGGTAATGAGGGTGCCACCAATGCGCTCGGTGCCGCCGTAGACCTCGTGCATCACGTCGGGGCCGAGCCATTCGATCCAGCTCCGCATCAGCCAGGGTGCGCAAGGCGCACTTCCCGTGAAAACGATGCGCAGGGAAGAGACGTCCCGGCTCCGGCGCTCCGCCTCGGGGAGTCGCCATATGCGGTGCATCATGGTTGGAACGAAGAGGATCTGATCGACGCGATGCTCCTCGATCAGCTCGAGGCAGCGGCTCGCGTCGAAGCGCCCCATGAGGATGGCCTTCTCGCCGGCGAGCAACGCCTGGGTGAGCGAGCCGAAGGGAGCCGCGTGGTGCAGCGGCCCGGGCACGAGCACGCAGCCCCTTGGCGCGAGTACGGTAGCGGGCACCTCAGGGTCATGCAGAGCCGGATTCGAGAGCAGGATCAGCTTCGGACGCCCGGTGCTGCCGCCCGACGCGATCGCGCGCTCGTTCGGGGAGACGACGTCCGGCAGGGGTGAGTCGGGAAGGTCGGGGTCGGGCTCGAAGCCACTCGGCAGGGAAGCACACTCGTGCTCGAGGTCTTCGAAGCCGATCACCAGCGCGGGGTCCGCGAGCGCGAGGATTCCCGCACGCTCGCGCCGAGGCAGGCGCCCCGAGATCGGGGCTGGGATCGCACCGCACTTCCACGCCGCCACGCAGGCCACCACGAACTCGATCCCGTTGGGCAGCCCCAGCACGACGAGCCGGCCTTCCTCGACCCCGCGTTCGAGGAAGGCCCGGGCGAGCCGGTTCGATCGCCTCTCGAGCTCGCCGCGGGTGATGGAGCGGCCCTCGCAGACGACGGCGATGCGATCCGCCGCCTGCTCTGCGAGCTGGGTGAAGACGCGCGCATACGAGATCCGGCTCATCCAGGGCTCCTCAGGTCACGACCCTGCGTATCACCGCAATTCTTCGGACCGCGACATGATTCCATCGCATCCGATGGAATGGCCCGAAGTTCCGGTCCACATCAGGTGTCGAAGAGCAGCTCGGCCAACCGGTCGTGGTGGTAGCTCGAGGGTCCCATGAACGCGTCGCCTGCATATGCGCGGCGCAGCCAGTAGTGAAGACCATGCTCGAAGGTATATCCCACTCCACCATGAACCTGCATCCCGGTGCGAGCGCAGAGGCGAGCCGCCAGCCCGGCCTCTGCCTTCGCGCCATGGACGGCCCGATGGCGATCCGGATCGTCGGCGTCGACGCACATCGCCGCATACGAAACCGCGGCAGACGCCCGCTCGAGATCGAGCGCCGCGTCCACCAGCTCCCACTGCAGCCCCTGGAACGAGCCGATGGGGCGGTCGAACTGCACCCGCTCCTTCGCATACTCGACCGAGGTATCGAGGAGCCAGCGCGCCACTCCGATCAGCTCGGCCGAGGCCGTAACCAGCGATCGCTCGACGACGTGACGCCAGAGCCCCGGATCGAGCGCTTCACCGGCCGGCACAGCGCCGACGCCCACCCGGTATTGAGGTCGCAGCTGATCCATCTGCTCGACTTCGGTGAGCTCCAGATCGGCGGCCGCGACGACGGTCAGGGTCGGCGACTCGGGCGAGCCCGCGACCACCACGATCTCGTCCACCTCACCCGCCGAAGGAACGAAGTGCTTCATCGAATCGGCGTTGGGGAGCCATGCACCGTCGGGGCCCGCAACGGCCACGCTCGCCGAGCCCGAGAGCTCGCGCCCGGCGGCGGCCGCCGCCTGGGCGGCCAGGATCGATGCGAAGAAGACGCCGGGCGCGGCTGCGCGGCCATGCTCCTCCATGAAGAGCGCCAGGTCCACGACGTCTCCCGGGGCGAGCTCCATCCAATCCGAGAGCTGCTTCGTCCAGAGGCTCGACGCCAGCGCGCGATCCTTCCAGGCAGCCCGAACGAAATCGATGCTGCACTCCTTGTCGAAGAGAGCGCGCGCCGTGTCGCGAACCATCTCCTGCTCGTCCGTCAGCGTGAAGTCCACTTGAATTCCTTTCTACTCGTCTTCCCGAGCCGGCCGGAGAATCCTCCGGAGTTCCCACTCCTGCGTCGTGGCGCCCGGTTCTCGGGTCACCCTCTCAGCGGCCCTTGGGCAGCCCCAACACCCGCTGGGCGATCACGTTGCGCTGGATCTCCGACGTCCCGCCCCCGATCGTCCCTGCGAGCGCGGTAAAGAACGACTCCTGCCAGCGCCCCCCCTCTTCGGCGACGGCGGGATCGGTCACGGCGAGGCCGCCGCCCTGGAGATCCATGCCGAGCTCGATCAGGGTCTGATGAAGCTCCGAGGTCGCGACCTTCATGAAGGAGTGCTCGGGGGCACTGCTTCCCTGGGCGAAGGAGGCAAAGCCGCGGTATCCGAGGGCGCGCAGCCCGCGCACCTGGGAGTAGAGCTCGGCCACCCGGCGACGGATCACCGGATCCCGGTCGCGTCCGAGACGCCGGACCATGAGCACGATGTCATCGATCGCGCGTTGACTCGATGCCACTCCCTCCACCCAGAGGCCGCCGCGCTCGTGGGCGAGGGCGCCCATGGTGATTCGCCAACCCTGGTTGAGCTCTCCGACGAGGTTGGCCTTCGGCACCTGGACGTCGTTGAAGAAGACCTCGGCAAACTCCGCTCCGCCCGTGATGTGGTGCAGCGGGCGTACGTCGACGCCCGGCGAGTCCATGTCGATCACCAGCGCAGAGATCCCCTTGTGCTTGGGAACGTCGGGATCGGTGCGCACGTAGCACAGACACTTCGA
Organism: uncultured Myxococcales bacterium; assembly: GCA_965371385.1. Classification (GTDB taxonomy): domain Bacteria; phylum Myxococcota_A; class UBA9160; order UBA9160; family UBA4427; genus CBDUYG01. Next base: position 11,325 of record CBDUYG010000061.1, read on the forward strand.
GGCCAGCATGGCGTAGCTGGTCCAGACTTTCTGGCCGTTCACAACGAAGTGATCCCCCGCACCGACGGCGCGAGTGGCGATGGCGGCGAGGTCGGACCCCGCTCCGGGCTCGGACATCCCCGCGCACCAGACCGT
>CBDUYG010000062.1:0-11340 GCA_965371385.1 uncultured Myxococcales bacterium
TACTCCTCGGAGCCTCTCTTCTCCTGAAGCTCTTCCTCCTGATTCCCGCTCATGCCACCTATCCGGTGCGGGATTCGGGGGACTACTACTCGACCGCACGTCATCTCTACAAGACGGGCAATTACGTCGGAAGCCGCACTCCCGTGTATCCGGTGCTGCTGTGGGGGACGATGGAGACGATGGCGCTCGCGGGGAAGGATCACCTCGCCCCCATGCCGAAGAAGGCGAGGCGCGTTCATCCGACGACGAAGTTCACCGACCTCGACCTCGCGAGGTTGATCCAGGTCCTCTTCAGCACCCTCACGGCGTGGCTGATGTACTGGATCGGCCGGGAGCTCATCGACCACCGTACGGGTCTCTTCGCAGCCGGGATCTTCGCCTTCATATCCCGAGTTCATCGGCTTCTCGCACCTGCTCTGGAGCGAGACGCTCTTCATGCTCTTGAACTCGATCTGGCTGCTCCTGATACTGCGAGGCCTGAAGCAGGAGAAGGTCTCGAGCTTCGTCCTGGCCGGGTTCGTGTTCGGGATCGCGAGCCTGACTCGCCAGGTCATCTTCTCGGCGATGTTCGTCGTCATCGTGCCCTGGATGTTTCTCATGCGTCCCCGGCCCTGGAAGTCGACCGCGCGCTTCGCCGCGGCGCTCGTGCTCGCGACCTTCGTGACGATCGCGCCCTGGACGCTGAGGAACCATCTCACCTACGACGAGTTCGTGCTGATCGTTCCCAACAGTGGGATCGGGCTCCTCTTCGGCGCCAGCGAGGACGTCTCCGAGGAAATGAAGGCCGCGGGTATCCGGGGCCTGATGAGCTCCTTCGAGCGGGACCGACTCGCGGGAGAGGCTGCGATGGAGATCATCCGAAAGGATCCCCTCGCCATCGTCGAGCGCATGATCAAGATCAACATCGTGGGTCTCTGGGAGCCGGGCTCCCAGATCGTCGATCACCTGCGGATGGAGTCGGGGTTGAACAGCCTGGCCGCCTATCCGATGGCTCCCGGATGGCTCGGGCGCGGCGTGACGATCGTCTGCATTGCGGCGTATGGGATCGTGATGGTGCTCGGGATCGTGGGCGCCGCGCTTGCGCCTGGCTGGCGCACCACGCTCCTCTCGTTGGGTCTCGTGCTGCACGTCTCCGCGCTCCACACGATCGTCGGAGGCTTCCACCGCCATCGCCTCTATGTGACGCCGCTCTTCATTCTCTATGCCGCCTATCTCGTCACTCGATCACGGGCGCAGATCCGGGAGGGGGTGACGAGGGAGCGTGCGCTGATCGCCGCCCTGGGGCTCGCCGTGTTCGCGATCTTCTGCCTTGCGGGGGACTACTCGATGCTGCAAACGAGGTGGCGGTCCCTGGGACCGTAACCCGGGGGTTCGGACGCTCGTATTCGGGATCAATGACGAGCGCGAGATACGACCGCAGCGGCACCCGAGACCCCCATCGCTCTCCTTTGAGGTGGGCCGGCGTTCTCCGGGGGCTCGTAGCGCTCTTCCCGCTTCTGCTCATCGACCCTTTCACGAGCGCATCGGCCTTCGATTCGACTTCGACCCCAAACGGATTCTCCCTGGCCGAATCCTCGATTCCACCCGAGGAGATCATCGGCGGCGGCGTGCGGCGAGACTCCATCCCCGCGCTCGACGATCCAGCTCACGTGAGCGTCGCGGATGCACCTTGGGACGATCGCGAGAGGGTGATCGGAGTCCACCTGGGAAGCGAAGCGCGCGCCTACCCGATCTCGATCCTGGTGTGGCACGAGCTGGTGAACGACGTGCTCGACGGGCGCCCCATCCTCGCTTCGTATTGTCCCCTGTGCGGCACGGGCATCGTCTTCGACCGTCGTCCCCGCTCGGCGCAGCCCGGCGTCCGAGCGTCCAGCGCGGCACCCATTTCTCCCTCACCCGGCAAGGAACTTCACTTCGGCGTTTCGGGCCTGCTGTATCGTTCGGATCTGCTGATGTACGACCGCGAGACCGAGAGCCTGTGGCCCCAGATCTCCGGCGAGGCCGTGACGGGAAGCTCCCGGGGCCGCCGTCTCGGTCAGATACGCTCCCAGATGACGACGTGGGGGGAGTGGCGCAGGCGTCATCCCGAAACGACGGTGCTCTCGCTGGAGACGGGGCACCGGCGCCGCTACGGCTCCACGCCCTACGGCAACTACGCGACGTCAGATCGATTGATGTTTCCGGTCCCCCACGATCGTCGCTACCCACCGAAGATGCCCACCCTCGGCCTGCGGCTGTCCGAGCGTCACTCCCGCGCGTATCCGGCGATCGAGGTCGAGCGAGCGGGGGGTCGGGTGGAGGATGAGTTCGCCGGCCGACCCGTCGTCGTGAGCTACCACCCGGCGACCCGGGTGTTCGAGGTCGTGGCCGGGGACGAGATCGAAGTCATCGAGGGGTACTGGTTCGCCTGGATGGCCTTCCACCCCGGCGCCAGCGTCTATGCCGCGCCCTGATCCGGATTCGTCGCCGCAGCCCGTTGATGGACCCTGACCGAGCGAGGTGTCGTCATTCGGCCCGAGGCGAGGTGGCCGGAGGCCACCGATGCTAGCCGGCTGTGCCGGCCGTCAAGGCGCGAAAGCGCCGCTGTAGTTCACCCGAGGCAAGTTCTCGCAACGCAGAGATCGGGCCGAAGGCCGTGCATGCGACCGAAGGGTTTCTCAACGGGCTGCCAGCTCGCGGCACCCTCGAGCCAGGCGGCGATCGGAGATCAGAGGCTTCGCGGGCGCAGTGACCCCATGATGGCGGCTACCGAGGCTTCCTCTCGCGCCTGGTCGTCGACCGGGCAGTGGTAGGTGGCGTGGAGCGCAACGACGCCCGCCCGCAGCCACCACTCGTACCAGAGGTTCTCCTCGGCGCGGTAGTGGACGTAGAAGCCGCTGAACGAGCCGTAACGGACGCGGTAGAGCTGAGCCCGCTTCTCGATGTGGTGGGCGGCGAGGTGCTCGAGATCGCTCTTTTCGATGTCCCGGCCGTCACTGCGAAAGGCGCGAATCTGCAGCAGGCCGCAGCCCTCCGCGGCCCCGATCAGCGCCGTTTCGGGTTCTTCCTCGTCTGCCTGCCCCGACCAACCGGAGGGAAGATCGACGGCCCAGCACTCATCCTCGTAGACATTCTTCATACCTGCGCGCTTCCTTCCGCAAGCTGCGATCTCGCCTCGATTCGATCCCGGCTCGAGGACGATACTCGACGCGAAGACGCCCCACACCCGTCCTCCGTCCCCCGCCGTGTGCTTCCGAGCCTGCGGAGATCCTGGGAACTGCGACCGTGACGGCAGAGCGCAGTCGCCGGCTACGCCATCGCGCGTATCTGCCTGCGCCCCAGGTGAAGCAGTCAAGCTCCAAAGACGTGAGACCGAATCATGATTGACCCGAAACCCGCGCCGGCAGGGAGACATCCGCGCACGCCCCGTCCAGGGACGTCGGACACCCACGGGGTGGGAGCATTGAGTGTGACGGAAGGGTCCGGAGAGTTCCCCGGTCAGGCGAACGAAACGAAGGGTTCCAACGGGAAGGATGGCGCTGAGCGATGATGAGCAACGGAACGCCGAAGGGAGTGGAGTCGGGCGGCCGTCCCCGATCCGGAATCTTCATCTACCCGGGAGACGTCTACGTCGGAGACGCATCGACGGCGCTCACCACCGTGGTGGGGTTCTGCGGTGCCGTCTGCCTTCGCGATACCTCCGGCCGGGTGGGCGGCATGGCGCACTTTCTTCTCCCCTATGGCGCCGGCAGCACGACGACGCGGATGCGCTTCGCGAACAATGCGATCCCCGAGCTCATCGACCTGGTACGCAAGGAGACGGGGGCCGAGGGCATGCTCGAAGCCAAGATCGTCGGCGGCGCGTCGGTCGTGACGAGCTTCCGCGACTCGCGCGAACGGCTCGGTGAAGACAACCTGTCGGCGGCACGCCAATACCTCGGCGACGCCGGTATCGATATCGCGGTGGAGGTCGTGGGCGGCGACGTGGGACGCAAGGTCATCTACGAAGTCCACGACGGAAGCATGTGGGTCAACGAGCTGATGGCCGTGCCCGGTAAACAGAACGATTGACGGGATCCCCCGCATCTTCACCGAAGTATGCAGGTGAGGAGTCGGCGCGCTGAGCGAACGCTCTGCACTCCCTGCAAGGACGACAAACACTCCGAAGAGGTCGCCCTCGCGTTTGGAGGGCTGACTCCTCGAGGTCGAGCCCGGGATCAGGCCCGATCGCTCAACATTCGCAGCAGGTTCTCCTCCAGAATTCGCAGGTGCTGGCGCGAGAAGTCGAAGCCGGGAAAGAGCATCGTCTCGGCCGCGATCCCGCTCAGCACCATGAAGCTGAAGCGGCGCGCGGCCTGGAGCTTTCGCGGGGCGATCCCGAGGTCACCAAAGGCGCGCTTCCAGACCCGTGCGAGTGCTCCGGCGACCTGTTCGCTCCACGTCGCTTCGGCGCGCGGCTCGCGAGCTTCGTCTCGTGCGCGGTTGAGCTGGATCTCCACGAAGGCGCGATAGCCGGGCCCGCGCAACAGCGCGTCGGCCTTCGGGATGAAGGCCCGTACGCGTTTCTCGATTTCGGGCTCGACCTCGTCGAGGTCGGAGAGGCCCGCCTCGAGCTCGGCGAGAGCGCTCTCCAGTACGGCGTCGAGGATCGCATTCTTGTCGCCGAAGTGGTGCTGCATCGCACCCCACGTGACCCCCGCCCGCTCGGCGATGGCGCTCATCGTCGCCCCCTTGAAACCCAGCTCGGCGAGGCACTCGGCGGCGGCGCGGATCACCTTGCCGCGGGTCTCGGCGCTGCGCTCTTCCTGGGTGCGGCGAACGAGCCCCTGCGTTGCGGCTCGGGGAGGAGTCACGCGGAGCCGTTCGTGAGGTCACTCACGATGTCACTCCAGAGATTGTCATCGGGTGAGAATGGAGCCACCAGGCTGACCCGGTCGGCCCAGCCCTCGCAGCGGCTTCGTATCCTGCCCGCAATTTCGCTGCGGCTGCCCACGATCGCGATCTGCTCCAGCAGATCGTCTCCGATGAGCCCGGCCATCTCCAGCCACTTGCCCTGCTTCGAGAGCAGGTTGAGCTCGTCCTGCAGCCCCCCCGCTCCGATGCTCTCGAGCACCGGGCGATAGGCGGGAGTCGAGCCGTAGAAGGAGATCTGGGCCCGGGCGCCGTTCTTCGCCGCCTCGAGATCTGCACTGTTCTCCCCCACTGCGAGGATCAGCTGGCAGGAGATCTCGAAATCCTTTCGGGCCCGCCCGGCGCGCTCGAGGCCGCGCTCGAGGGCGGGCAGGGTGAGCTGCTCGATCGACTCTGCGCACTGGAAGGGATGTACGAAGAATCCGTCCGCGACCTCACCCGCGACCTCCGTCATGCGGGGACCGACGCCCGCGCAGAAGATACGCGGTACCCCGAACGCGCTCTGCGCCGGAGCGAAGACGGGAGTCATGAGGGTGTGGGTGTAGAAATCGCCTTTGAAGTCGAGCGGTGTCCCGTTCTGCCAGTTGTCCCAGATCGCCCGGATCGCGAGAACCATCTCGCGCATGCGGGCAGCGGGCCTCGACCAGGGCATCGAGAATCGCTTCTGGATGTGGGGACGGATCTGGCTGCCGAGGCCGAGGATGAAGCGCCCTTCGCTCATCAGCTGCATGTCCCAGCCGATGTTCGCGAGCGTCATGGGATTGCGCGCGAAGGCGATCGCGATCGCGGTGATGAGCTCGAGCCTCTCGGTCTGTTGGGCTGCGACCGCCAGGGGAAGGAATGGGTCGTGACGTCCCTCGAAGCTGAACCCCCCCGCATAGCCCGCTTCTTCGAGCCTCTGGGCCGCGGGTCCCGCCTCGAGGGGGTTTTCGACCAGGAGTGATCCGTCGACCTTCATGGCTCTCTCCTCGCTCATGGCTGCCTCCTCGCTCATGGCTGTCTCCTCGCTCATGGCTGTCTCCTCGCTTTCGCTTTCTCGTCCGACTTGCGGATCGGTATGCTGAAGCTAACTTACATCATACGCATGATGCAAATGGGATCGTACCCGAGCCGGTCGACGAACGACCGGAGCCGACCTGCAACCACCGGAGATGGTGAGCCATGATGGATCGAGTGAAGCTCGAGATGAAGGACGGAATCGCCCACGTGCGACTCAATCGTCCGGAGAAGAAGAACGCCCTCGATTCGGGAATGTTCACGGGCCTGCTGGAGATTGCGGACGGTCTCGCAGCGGATCGCTCCGTGCGCGCCGTGGTGCTCTCCGGTGAGGGAGACAGCTTCTGCTCCGGGCTCGATCTCGCTTCGATCGGCGACATTGCGTCCGGCGATCTCGACGCCGAGAGCGAATCGGTCGCGGCGGCGGCCGCCGATCTGAGTCGAGACGGCGCGAATCGGGCCCAGCAGATCGCCTGGCGCTGGTACGAGCTTCCCGTCCCCGTGATCGCGGCCGTCCAGGGTGTGGCGTATGGCGGTGGCTTCCACATCGCACTCGGCGCCGACATCCGCTTGATCGCCCCCGACGCGCGGATCGCCTTTGTGGAGATCACCTGGGGGCTCGTTCCCGACCTCTCGGGGACCCAGGCCCTGCGACGCCTCGTTCCCCTCGACGTGGCGAAGAAGTTGATCTTTACCGGCCGCGTGATCTCGGGCCGAGAGGCGGTCGAGATGCAGCTCGGCACGGAGCTGAGCGACGACCCGCTCGGTGACGCATTCGCGCTCGCGCGGGAGATCGCCGGTCGCAGCCCGGATGCCGTGCGGGCCGCGAAGAAGCTGCTCAACGATTCCGGGCTCGTGCCTCTCGCCGAGGGGCTCGCGAACGAGTTCAACGCCTCGGCTTCACTGATGGGCAGGCCCAACCAGGTCGAGGCCGTGGTGGCCCGAATGCAGAAACGCGATCCGAGCTTCGCCGACCCCGAGTAGAGGGCGCTGCCGGCGGACGCGAACGGCTCCCGACTGTGAAGGAATCCCGGTTGCAGGATCGAGCCATCCGGGCCTGGAGGATTCATCGTGTCGAATCGGCGCTTTCAGCTTTTTCTCTCGATTTTGCTTCTTTCGCTGCTGGGTCTGGCCCAGGCTTCCGGGGCCGCGGAGCGACCCAACGTCGTGATCCTGCTCGCCGACGATCTCGGTTGGGCGGACGTCGGCTTCCACGGGGTGGAGCAGATCGACACCCCGAACCTCGACCGTCTTGCGCGTGAGGGCCTCGAGCTCGGCCGCTTCTACGCGACCCCCATCTGCTCGCCGACCCGCGCCGCGCTGATGACCGGACGCGACCCGATGCGCCTGGGCGTCGCGTACGGGGTCATCATGCCATGGATGAACAATGGAATTCATCCCGACGAGCATTTCATGCCCCAGAGCTTTCAGGCGGCGGGCTACCAGACCGCGATGGTGGGGAAATGGCATCTCGGCCACGCCCAGCAGACCTATCACCCCAACCAGAGAGGCTTCGATCACTTCTACGGACACCTCCAAACCGAGGTCGGTTACTTCCCGCCCTTCTCGAATCAAGGCGGTAGGGATTTCCAGCGCAACGGCGTATCGATCGACGATCAGGGGTACGAGACCTATCTGCTGGGTGACGAAGCCTCGCGCTGGATCCGGGAGAGGGACAAGAGCCGACCCTTCTTTCTCTACGTTCCCTTCATTGCGCCCCATACCCCCCTCGACGCTCCCGAGGAGCTGAAGCAGAAGTACGCGGACATCGAGGACGAGCGAAAGCCCGCCCGCAGCAGAAGTACGGATCAGACCCGCTTGCTCGGCAAGCTGTTGCTGCAGCCCAGCGCGCGGCCGATGTACGCCGCGGTGGTGAATGGGATGGACCAGGCGATCGGTCACATCCTGCAGACTCTCGACGAAGAGAAGATCGCAGACGACACCATCGTGCTCTTCTTCAGCGACAACGGCGGCGCCGCCTACGCGATGGGGGGAGCGGACAACGTTCCGCTGCGGGGCGGCAAGGGGGAGACCTTCGAGGGGGGGATTCGCGTCGTCGCTGTGATGCGCTGGCCGGCGAAGCTCGCGCCCGGTGCGCGCAACGAGAGCATCATGTCGGTGATGGACGTCTTCCCGACCCTGGCGGCTGCCGCAGGGATCGAGACGGGGAATACGCGGAAGCTCGACGGACGAGACCTCTGGCCCGCCCTGCGCGACGGGAAGAAGGTGAAGCGTCGGGACTATCTCTACTTTGCGTCCGAAACGCCGATCAGTGGACGATTCAGCCTCACGGCCTTCGACGAGGAGTGGAAGCTCGTGCAGGAGATCCAGCAGGGGCTCCTCTCCGCCGAGGTGACGAATCATCTCTTCCGCATCGCGGAAGATCCGAACGAGTACAACAATCTCGCCGATGTCCATCCCGGTGTAGTGGCGAAGCTGGCTGCCGCGATCCATCAATGGCGATCTCTCTATCCGGTCTCGGGTACACGTAACCAGCTGGTTCCCCCGCCGGGCTGGCGCGCACCGAAGGATTGGACCGGCTACCCGGTTCCGATCGCCAGTCTTCAGCCTGAGCCGGCGCCCGGCATGCCTCCGGCCAGCGCACTGCGGCCCCTCGACTGGATGCAAGGAGAAGCCGGACGGCTGATCTATGACTGCGAGCCCTACGCGCTGCTGGGCGGAGGGCTCTGCAAGTAGTCCCGCTGCTCCGGAGGCGCGACGGGTCCGGGGTTCTTTCGTAGCCTGCTAGCATTCGAAAACATGCTGGAGTCGATCGAACTGCCCCTATGGGGGCTCGAGCTGGTGATTGCGCTCGTTCTGCTCAGCGCGGTCGTGGTCATCATGCTCGAACGCCGGGAGCCGAGCGCCACCCTGGCGTGGATCCTCTTGATTCTTCTCCTGCCCGTGTTCGGGCTGCTGCTCTACGTCTTCTTCGGTCGCAGGTCGTATCGGCGAGTCCGCCGTCAGGCCCGCCGCCGGCCCGTCAATGTCGCGGACTCGAGTCGTCAGCTGCTGGGAATCGATGAGCTGCCCCACGAGCTCGAAGAGCCTCAACGCGGGCTCGTCCAGCTCGCCCTCAAGGCCTCCGCTGCGCCGCTTCGCTGCGCCGATCGAGTGAGCTTCATCGCTGCAGGAGACGTGGCCTGGCAGTCGATCGAAGGCGAGATCTTCGCCGCCCGGGAGAGCATCCATCTCGAGTTCTACATCTGGCGCGACGATGAGGCCGGGCGGCGGCTGGTCGCGGCTCTCGCCGATCGGGCCCGCACGGGGATCGAGGTGAGGATCCTCTACGACCCGCTCGGGAGCCTCGGCCTCACCCGGTCGCACTTCGCTCCCCTGGTGGAGGTGGGCGGCGAGGTGGCGACCTCGGGAAGGATCTTCTCACGACGCTTCGGGAGGATCCGTGCCAACTACCGAAACCATCGCAAGCTGATCAGCATCGATCGGCGGGTGGGCTTCCTGGGCGGAATCAACATCGCGCGCGAATATCTGATTGGGGGCCAGCGAGACGGAGTCTGGCGTGATCTGATCGTGAGGCTCGAGGGAGACGCAGTCCGGAGCATTGACAGCATTTTTCAAGAAGATTGGCTGGACGCGACCGGCGAGCTCCTGGGCGACGACGCTCGCGTCCGATCGGAGCGGCACGCGCGCACCCGATCGAGCGACATCCCGGTCCAGATCATCCCCAGCGGCCCGGACGCGCGCCTGGGCTATGCGATCTCGGCGCAGATCAACGCGGCGATCGCGAGCGCGACGGACCGCTGTTGGATCGCCACCCCCTACCTCATCCCCGATCAGGCGCTGAAGCTGACCCTCACCACGACCGCCATGAGGGGTGTCGACCTGCGGATCCTCATCCCCCGACGCAGCGACAACCTCCTCGTCACCTATGCGGCGCGCAGCTACCTCGACACCCTGCTCCAGGCCGGTTGCCGCGTTTTTGAATATCCCCAAATGCTGCACGCCAAATACCTGATCGTCGATGACAGCCTCGCCTCGGTGGGCTCGGCCAACATGGACATTCGCAGCTTCCAGCTCAACTACGAGGTGACGGCGATGTTCTACAGCGACTCGGTGAACGCCGAGTTGGCGGAGATCTTCGCGCAGGATCTCGAGCCCGCACACGAACTCTCGATCGAAGGACGCCGGAACATCGGCGCCCTCGATCGGGTTGCGGAGTCGGCGGCGCGGCTCCTCTCCCCGCTCTTGTGAGGGGTCGGGGGGCAACTGCGGTGCAGCGATGAATCCCGGGCCGACCGGGTCAGATCAGCTTCTTGATGTTGTCGTATCCATCGCGTATTTCGTCGAGGACCAACCTGAGGGCGTCCCCGACCTTCTCGGCGGAGTCGGCCGCTTCCTCGCCGAGGACCTTGAGCTTGGCTTCGGCGTGGTCCCACTTCTGCTCGATGCCCTCGTAGGCATCCTTGGCATCTGACGCGGCCAGGTGGAGCTGAACCTTCAGCTCGTCACGCAGGGTGCGCAAGGTGTCGAATTCCGCGTCGAACTCGCTCTTTGTATCGCTCATCTCTCGATCTCCTCTCAATGGGGCAATGGGGCAATGGGGACTGGCAGTCGGGGTGGGGTTCGCCGTGAATCACCTCGCGACCCCTCTCATCCGCCTCGCGCCGCTCGCGTCTCGCCCACCATAGCGGCACTCGAGCATCGGGGCGCGTCGCCCAAGATCCTCACCGCGGACCCCCTCGGCTTTGACGGCGCGGGAGCACATCGATGCCGTTGGCGCCCTGTCAAGCACGCTCGATCTCCGGCCAGGTATTCGCACACAAAGCGTGCAAAGATCCACCTGCTGACCGAACATTGAGCGAGTCACGGAGGAGAGAGCGATGAAGAAGATTCTGGTTCCGGTCGATTTTTCGGATCAGACCGATGCTGTGCTGGCAACCGCTCGGGAGCTTGCGACCGCTCTAGAGGCGCATCTCTGGCTGATCCATGTATCGGCTCCCGATCCCGAGTTCGTGGGCTACCAGCCGGGTCCCGACACGGTGCGGGACCAGGTGGCGGCGCACCTTCGCGATGAGCACCGGGAGGTCCACGCCCTCGGCGAGCGGCTGCGCGGGGAGGGGCTCGAGGTGACGGCACTCGGGATCCAGGGCCCAACGGTGGAAACGATCCTCTCCGAGATCAAGAAGCTCTCGGTGGATCTCGTCGTGATGGGATCCCACGGACACGGCGCCGTCTATCGGGTCGTCGTGGGGAGCGTCAGCGAGGGCGTGCTCCACAAGGCCGGGTGTCCTGTCCTGATCGTTCCGCCGGCCGCAGACGGATCGCGCTGAACCAACAATTCCGAAGAGGTCAGGATCGGAACGAGGCGCGACGCCACGCATCGATGGGAATGTGACATTCTGACCGCTCGGAGGGTTCTCCTGCAGTCTCGAAGCGCGTTGCAAGCATGTCGACGGCTCGTGTGGCGGGTCGGGGTTGAAGTTCTGGTTGAGG
>CBDUYG010000063.1:0-11256 GCA_965371385.1 uncultured Myxococcales bacterium
GCGGGTCTGGGCGTGCACCTCGGGGCCGAGGTGGTGGCGATCGAGGCGAGTGAAGCCGGTGGATATACGGTGGAGTGCACCGTCGAAGGAGTGCCGGATACGACCCGCTCCGTCGAGGCCGATGCCGTCGTGATCGCGACGCCGCCCGCTGTGGCAGCACGACTGGCGAAGAGCGAGTTGACCCTCGGCGAGCGGGACTTCTTTTGTCAGCTGCAGACGGGGCCTCTCGTCAGCTCGAGCGTGGCGCTGGATCGTATCCCCGCCGGTGGACCTCAGTGGGTGCGGGTTCCGCGCAGCGAAGGCCTGCCGATCGAGTGTTATCTGATCGAGCCGGGCAGTGCCCAGGGGCGGGTCCCAGAGGGCAAGGGCCTGATCACGCTCGTCGCCAATCGTGAGTTCGCGTTGGCCGAGGCGGCCGCCACCAACGAGGTGGTGGAGAAGTCGCTGCTGGGGGCTCTGGGCCGGCTTCATCCGAAGGAGACGAGGTCGGTGGCGTTCACTCGGCTGCACCGGTTGAGCGACGCGATGACACTCTTTCATGTGGGAGCCTATCGAGAGCTGGATCGCTTCCAGCGGATTCAGCGCGACCGGGCCAGGGGCGGGCGACGCCTCTATTTCGCGGGGGACTACCTCTCGGGGCCCAGCGCGGAGAACGCATTGTCGTCGGGACATCGGGCGGCGGGGGAGCTGATGGGCGACCTCGCCTGATCGGAATCAGTGCCGCATTTGGACGAGCGTCACTCCATCCCCGCCTTCATTTCTCTCCCCCGCTCGGTAGCTCTCGACGTGGGGCGAGGAGTGAAGCTCCTCACGCACGGCGCTCCGAAGTGCACCGGTTCCGAATCCGTGAATCACTCGCAGTAGCTCGTGCCCCTCGTGCAGGGCTCGATCGAGGGCCTCGACCAGGCGGTCGATGGCCTCGTGGACGCGCTGCCCGCGCAGGTCGCACTCGAGGGTTCCGCCGGCGATGGTCGCATCGGCGGAGCGGGGTCCGGAATCGCGTCCGGAGCGTTCCCGCTTCTCACCGGGGTGGCGTGCCGTGACCGTGGCGTGCGTCGACTCCGGTGAGGGCCTGTCTCCGCCGGCGCTGACCCGATCCGATTCCACCTGAAGGGTTGCACTCCCGACTCGAACCCGAACCCGTCCACGTCGATCCGGCAGCGATTCGAGCACGCCGGATCGTCCGCCCGGAACCACGACCCGGTCGCCCGGTGTCGCGCGACGCCAGTCGATCGGGCGCGCCTTCGTTTCCGGCCGGCTTTCCTCCTGCTCTGCCGCCGCCTCCTCCGCGCGAGCCGAATCTTCCAGTCGTAGCAGCCTCTCCCGCGCGTGGGCAGCGCCGTGAGCGGCGCTCTTCGTATCCCCCTGCCCCGACCGCTGCAGATCGCGAATCACAGCGGCTACCTGGGCGTGGGCATCGCCGAAGGTGCGGTCCAGATCTTCTCGCATCGATTGGAAGAGCTGATCCCGCCGCTCCTGCAGCCGTTCGAGCTTCGTCCGATACTCATCGCGGGCGACCTCGCCCTCGGCGCGCACCCGGGTCGCCTCCTGGCGCTCCCGCTCGAGGATCGCCCGATTGTTCGCGAGCTCGCTCAGCATCTGGTCGAGCTGCCGATCCTCCCGCTCGAGCAGGGCGTTCGCCCGATCGAGCACACGGGCCGACATTCCCATGCGGGCGGCGACGGCGGTCGCTGAAGAGACTCCTGCGGTTCCGACGTGAAGGCGAAATGTCGGAGCCAGCGTATCGGGGTCGAACTCGACGCTGGCATTGCAGAAGCGCTCATCCACCTCCGCCATCTCCTTGAGGAGGTTGTAGTGGGTCGTCGTGATCACCCGGGCGCCCCGGTTCGCCAGCTCCTCCAGCACCGCCTGGGCGAGGGCCGCACCTTCGCTGGGGTCCGTGCCGACTCCCACCTCGTCGAGCAACACGAGGGTGTGCTCGGACGAGGACGCGACGATCTCGGTTAGATTCAAGAGGTGAGCGGAGAAGGTCGAGAGGCTCTCGCGAAGATCCTGTCCATCGCCGATGTCGACCAGCACGTCGTCCACGAGATCGACCCGGGCCCCGTTCGCGGCCGGAACGTGCAGCCCCATCCGCACCATCACCGCCGCGAGTCCAACTGCTTTCATCGCGACCGTCTTGCCGCCTCCGTTCGGCCCGGATATGACGAGCACCGTATATCCGCCCCCGAGATCGAGGTCGTTGGGAATCGCCTCGCCCTGGGGAAGCAGGGGATGGCGCAGCTCGGGCAGGTGAAAGACGCCGTCCCGCCCGACCGCGGGCGCCGTTGCGTTCATCCCGATCGAGAGATGGGCCCGCGCAAAGGCGAGATCGATGCTGGCCAGCACATCGAGGCCCTGGTCGACGCCGGCCTGGACCTCCGCGACCTCCCGAGAAAGATCCCGAAGCACCCGCTCGATCTCACGCTCGCACGTCAGCTCGGCTTGCTTGAGTCGGTTGTTCAAATCGACGACCGCCTCCGGCTCGATGAAGAGGGTCGTCCCCGAGCGCGATGCATCGTGGACGATGCCCCGCACTCGACCCTTGGAGTCCGCCCGCACCGGCAGCACATAACGATCGTTGCGCTGGGTGTAGTACGAATCCGAGAGCGCCTTGGCGAGGTCGGGATCTCGCAGATAGCGCTCGAGCCGCTGCTGCAGCTGGGCCGAGAGTCCATGCACGTCCCGCCGCGCCTGGGCGAGCGCGGGAGAGGCCGAGTCCTTCACGTCCCCCGAGAGGTCGATCGAATCTCCGATTCGGCGCTCGAGCTCGGGATGGCATTCCGTACCCTCCGCCAGAGCCGCGAGCCCCGGCGCTCGATCTCCTCTCACTGCGAGATATTCGATCGAAGCACCCAGGGCTTCGAGAGTGGAGCGCACTTCCAGCAGATCCGATGCGCTCAGCACGCCCCCGGTGCGTGCTCGCCGCAGACTCACCCGCAGATCGCTGGTCCCGCCCAGGGGAGGGAAGTCTCCGGTTTCGAGCAGCTCCCGCGCTTCGCTCGTCAGGGCAACGAGCTCTGAAACCTCGCGCACCGACTCTGCCAACTCCGCGAGCGCGAGCGGTGAAGCGGCTCCTTTGTTGGAAGCGCTTCGGACCGCGTCTTCCCGACCCTCTCGCCCGGATCCGGCGCTTCCCTCATCATCGGCATGCAACTCTGCATTGGCATAGCCCAGGCGAAGCCGCGCGCGCGGGGTTCTACAGTGATGCGCAACCTTTGCGACCAGCTGTGGCCACTCGAGGCTTTCGAGCGTTTTCTGCGTAATGCGGAAGCCCATGCGGGAACTCTAGCCTCCCGCGCGAGCTCCAACTCGCTCGCGCGTGATTCAGCTTTCGGCTGCGATCGTCCGAAAAACAACGCCATGATGAGGACCGGACCCACCGAGGCAATCCTCGAGCGCGCGAACGATCTCGACCGTCGCAGCGTTACAGAAATCCTGCAGCTGATCCACGAAGAAGACGCCGCGGTTCACGAAGCGGTCGGGCGTGTGCTGGGCCAGGTCGAAGAGGCGATCGATGTGCTGGTCGGCGTGCTCGGCGGCGGCGGCACCTGGTACAACGTCGGCGCCGGCACGAGTGGTCGCATCGGCGTGCTCGATGCCTCCGAGATTCCCCCGACCTTCGGATTCTCTCCCAAGCGCGTCCAGGGAGTGATCGCGGGCGGTGACAAGGCGCTGCAGTTCGCGGTCGAAGGCGCTGAAGACAACGCCGAGGCAGGCGCCTGGGAGCTGCGCGAGCGGGGTCTCGCTCTGGGCGATGCGCTGGTGGCGATTTCGGCCAGTGGCAGCACCCCCTATGTGCTTGGCGCTCTCGAGGCCGCCCATGAGGTAGGAGCTCGCAGCATCGGAATCACCTGCGATCCAGGCTCGCCCCTGGCCGAGGTCTGTGAGATTACGATCGCCCCGGAGGTCGGCCCCGAGGTCATCGCCGGCTCGACCCGCATGAAGGGAGGGCTGGCGCAGAAGATGATCCTTCACCTGCTCTCGACGACGGTGATGGTGCGGCTCGGAAGGGTCCAGGGAAATCTGATGACCAACCTCGCCGCGACGAATCGCAAGCTCCAGGAGCGAGCGCTCGGAATCCTCATGCACCTCAGCGGGCTCGGGCCGAATGAGGCCCAGGATCTCCTGCAGCGGAACGGGGGCTGCGTCGAAGCGGCCCTTCAGGCGCATCGGGCCGAGCCGGGCGCCGAATCAGACTCCTGAGTCAGGGCCGGGAGCGTGGCCAGGCTCGGAGGATCGAGTGAACCGCGATGCCGTGAAGAGCCAAAGCCACTCCCGCAAGTTGCACCCGGTCGTGCGGTGGTCGAGTCTTCCGGGGTGAACTCCCCAGATGACCCACTCCCAGATGAGCCCATCCCAGACGAGCCAGTCCTGGACGAGCCGGCCCAGGATCAGCCGGACCCGAGCATGTTGATCGATCTGGCGCGGATGCGGATGCCCTTCGGCCGCTACCAGGGCCGGATCCTGATCGATCTTCCCGAGCCTTATGTCGTGTGGTTCCGCAAGGCCGGATTTCCGAGGGGGCGCTTGGGGGAGTTGCTGGGCCTGCTCTACGAGGTGAAGGCGAACGGCCTCGAGCATCTCGTGCGACCGCTCGGTGTGAAGGGAAGAATCCCCGGCCGATCGGAATTCAAAGCGCCCTCATCCCGGTGATGTGCTCACCCAGGATCAATGTATGGATGTCGTGCGTTCCTTCGTACGTCCGCACCGTCTCGAGGTTCATCATGTGCCGCATCGAGACGTAGTCGTCCACGATCCCATTCGCGCCGAGCAGATCCCGCGCCTCCCGCGCGATCTGCAGGGCGAAATCGACGTTGTTGCGCTTCGCCATCGAGACCATGGTGGGATGCAGGTTGCCCGCGTCCTTGATCCGACCCAGTTGATGGACGAGGAGCTGGGCCTTGGTGATCTCCGTGAGCATGAAGACGAGCTTCTGCTGGGTGAGCTGCTTGCCCGCGAGGGGGCCGCCCTGAACGATGCGCTCGCGCGTGTATTGCAGGACCTCGTCGTAGCACGCCATCGCGGCGCCGATTGCGCCCCAGGCGATCCCGTAGCGGGCCTGGGTGAGGCAGCTGAGCGGAGCGCCGATGCCGGCGGCGTCGGGCAGGCGATTCTCTTCGGGGACCTCGACGTCCTGCAGGAAGAGCTCGGAGGTGACCGAGCCGCGCAGGGAGAACTTGCCCTTGATGTCCCGCGCCTCGAAGCCCGGCCGGTCGGTCTCGACCACGAATCCCCGTATGCCCTCCTCCGTGCGAGCCCAGATGATCGCGATCTGGGAGAGCGTGCCGTTGGTGATCCAACGCTTGGTCCCGTTCAGGATCCAGCTGCCTCCCTTGGACTGTGCACGGGTCGCCATTCCGGTCACGTAGCTCCCGAAGTCGGGCTCGGTGAGGCCGAAGCAGCCGATCGTCTCTCCCTTCGCCATGCCGGGGAGCCAGCGATCCTTCTGCTCGTCGCTTCCGTAGCGGTGAATGGGATACATGCAGAGCGATCCCTGCACCGACGCGAACGAGCGCAGCCCGGAGTCGCCACGCTCGAGCTCCTGCATCATCAGCCCGTAGGCGATGTTGTTCATGCCCGCGCAGCCGTACCCCTCGAGGTTTGCGCCGAACATGCCGAGCTCGGCGATCTCCGGCACGAGCTCCATCGGGAAGGATCCGTCCCGGCGGATGTGCTCGGTGAGGTGGGGGAGGAAGGCGCGGTCGACCCATTTGCGGATCGAGTCGCGGACCATGCGTTCTTCGTCGGAGAAGAGCGTCTCATCGAGGTGCATGAAGTCGGGGGAGGTGTATTCGGCCACGGGATCCTCACGGGTGCGGCCTCGTCGGGCCGGATTCGCTGGAGGCTGGCCGCAAGGTCGTCGGGGGTTTTCAGACTCCGGCGAGAATAGCGGACGCAAAAGGGCCCGGTGGTTCGTCCCCACCGGGCCCTTCTTCTCACGAACTGCGAGCACGGAGCTCAAATGGAAGTGCGCGCTCTGGGCAGCGCGCCGAACACTTCGATCCGGATCAGGCCTTTCCCTGGGCCTTCTCGAGGGCGTTCAGCTTGCGGGTCAGCTGCTTGATGCGCCGATCCATCTTGACGAGGTCGGACCTGGAGGCCACGGGGAGCTTGCCCATGAAGCTCTCGACGTTGCTGTCGAACTGCTTTCGGGCATCCGCGCGGATCTGCTCGGCCTTCTTCACGGCGGGCATCTTGCGAAACTGCTTCTGGATATCCTTCGATCGCTTCTCCGCCTTCTTCTGGATGTCCTTGCGGCGCTTGTCTGCGCGCTTCTGGAACTTCTGGATCTCTCCCTCAGCGTCCTTGAAGACCGACTGGATGCGATCGATGCTGTCGTCGATGAAAGTGGCTTGTTGCGGCATGTTTTTTCTCCTCGGGCGCCTACGAGCTTCGATCGCGCCCCGCGGGCGCGGGCGGGATCTCGGGTAGGCGAAATGCGTTGAATGGTGGAGCGCTGAGCTCCGGGCTTGCGTGGTCGCCCCCTTCCTGCCCGTCCGAGAGACCACGTCGTCCTTCTTTCGTCCCTCTTTCGTCCTTCTTCGATTGGACGGGCACCGCCAATCTTAACACGATGCGTCATTGCGTCAAGAGAGGCAGATCGTCACGTAACTGACTGAGAATTCAGGATGATGGAAATATTCGGGGCAGAAAAGACGCAGCGCGGCAAGTGACCCCGAGAGTGGGGAAGACCGGCCCGCTACCAGCGCACCACCGCACTCGCCCAGGTGAAGCCCGAGCCGAAGGCCGCCATCGCGACGAGTTGACCGGGCTCGAGTCGGCCGTTTCGGGTTGCCTCGGCGAGCAGCATCGGAATCGAGGCTGCCGAGCAGTTGCCGTAGCGCTGGATGTTGTTGAAGACCTTCTCCTCGGGGATCTCGAGCTTCTGTACCACCGCTTCGTTGATCCTCAGATTGGCCTGGTGGAAGAGGAAGAGATCCACGTCATCGAGCTTGCTGCTGGCTGCGTCGAGGGTCTCCATCAGCACCTGGGGGAGGCGAACGACGGCGTGCTTGAAGACCCAGCGGCCCTCCATCTGGGGGAAGATGCGGCGGTCATCGATCATCTCATGGGTGAGGCGAACGGGCCAGTTCGCCGAGCTCGGAGCCTCGATCCAGAGCCGCCGGGCATGCTTGCCCTGGGCGTGCATGCGCACCTCGAGGATCCCCGCCGGATCGTTCTCGGCTTCGTTGGCCTCGAGGATCACCGCCCCTGCGCCGTCGCCGAAGATCACGGAGACGTCGCGTCCCTCCGTCGAGATATCGATGCCGGTCGAGTGGACCTCGACCCCCATCACGATCACCCGCCGATACTTGCCGCTCAGGATCAGGCCATCGGCGAGGTTCATTGCATAGAGAAACCCGCTGCACTGGGCGCGAAGGTCCATGCAGGGGATCTCTCCGGCGTCCAGGGCTTCATGAACGAAGAACGCCGAGCCTGGGAAGTCGTGCTGGGAGGAGAGGGTGGCGAGTAGGATGCACTCGATGTCGTCGATCTCGAGCTTCGCCTGGGCGAGGGCCTCTTGCACCGCGACGCGGCCCAGATCCGCCGGAGTCTCGCCATCGACGATCCAGTGGCGCTGCTCGATTCCCGTGCGCTGGCGGATCCACTCGTCGGTCGTATCCATGCGCTGGGCGAGATCATCGTTCGTCACCACCTGCTCGGGAACGCACATCCCGGTTCCCACGATCCTGGACCGCATTGTCATCGACGTCCTTCTGTACTCGAGTTTTCGAGAAAACGCGTGTCGAACTCCGGAGCCTCCGGCCCCCAGAGTATTCCCTCCGCCCGCTCCATCAAGTCGCCGAGACCGTCTCCGCGTAGGGCCGAGATTGCGACACCTCCATAGCGCTTTGCAATGGCCTCTCCGATCCCGCCAGAGAGACGATCGATCTGGTTGAAGACCATGAGCTGGGGAATCTCTCCCAGGCCGATCTCGTCCAGCACCTTGTTGACGGCTTCGATGCGACGGTCGTGATCCGGGGTTGCGGCGTCCACCACGTGGAGGAGCAGGTTCGCATCCGTCAGCTCTTCGAGGGTGGCGTGGAAGGCCGCGATCAGCTCGGCGGGCAGGTCGCGAATGAATCCGACCGTGTCGGTGATCACTACCTCGCGTTCACGCGGAAAGCGCAGTCGCCGGGACATCGGGTCGAGGGTTGCGAAGAGCTTGTCCTCGATGTGGGGATCGGACTTCGTGAGGGCGCGAAGCAGGGTGCTCTTGCCGGCGTTCGTGTAGCCGACGATCGAGAGCACGGGCACGCCCCGGCGGTTGCGGCGGCTGCGCCGCTTCTCGCGTTGGCTACCGAGCTTCCTGGTCTCGCGCTCGAGCCGTGTAACGCGATCACGCACGCGCCGCCGATCGACCTCGAGCTTCGTCTCTCCGGGGCCCCGTCCCCCGATGCCGCCGGCGAGCCGCGAGAGAGAGAGATCCTCACGCTGAGCCAGTCGCGGCATCCGGTACTTCAGCTGGGCGAGCTCTACCTGGAGCTGTCCGTCCCGGGTGCGGGCGCGCTGGGCAAAGATGTCGAGGATCAGCTGGCTGCGATCGATCACCCGCAGCTCCATGCGATGGCTGAGATTGCGCGCCTGGGTGGGGGTGAGGTCCTGGTCGAAGATGATGAGATCGACGTCGGCCTGGAAGGCACGGATCATCAGGTCCTGCAGCTTGCCCTGGCCGACGACGGTCTTGGGGTCCACGCGATTGCGCGCCTGGGTGACGACGTCGCAAATTTCGACGCCGGCCGAGTGCGCCAGCTCCTTCAGCTCCGCGACGTGGACATCCAGCTCCGCCTGGGAGCGGCCCGCGGTCACGGAGACCAGGATCGCCCTCTCTCCGGCCGAGACTTCCCTGCCACCTACGCTGCGCGCCAGGTCTTCTTCGAGCTCGCGAATCCAGTGCTGGAAGTCGATCTCGATCTCGGCGGGGTGAATCGGCTCGAGCTTTTCGATGCCCTCGTCGCCGCGATTCGGCGGCTGCAGTGCGGCGATATGAGCCAGCCCCGGGAGTCCATCTTCCCTGGCTTCGATCGTCACCATCGCATCGAGGCGGAGGAGCAGTAGATCGGTGAGGTCGTCGCGACTGAGCCCCTCCTGGCCGAGATGGGTGTGGATCGCGCGCAGGCCGCGCAGGCGCCCCTCGCCGGCGCGCAGACGTCCCCAATCGGGCAGGGCGAGGGACTGGGCCTCACCCACCATCACATGCGCCACCGCACCGCGCCGGTCGACCAGAACGCCCACCTGGCGCCGGATTTCCCGACTCACCTCGGTGAGTGCCCGAGCCAGCTCGTTGTTGAGCAGACAGTCGGCGGGCAGGCGTCGGCGGAAGAGGCGCTCGAGCTGGCGGATCTGACTGGATTTGAGTCCCTGGGTGTTGCCGAATACTTGGATGGAGGGCTCCTTGGCATTGAAATCGGCGAAACGAGTCGACCGCTGAGGGGCGGGCAGGGGTTGTTCGAGATCCGTGTCGCCCGCCGGCGAATTGGGAGGATACGGGAAAAATCCACTCGACGGGCGTGTTGCGTTGCAAGCCTCGAGAAAAGGGCCTTGGGGGCGACGGACACGAGTAGAATGGCCCCGAGGGGCTACACTGCAGGCCCTCTTGCACCGATGGAATTTTGGAGCCTTCCCGTTTCGGGCTGCGGTTCGCGCAGGCTGCGGCGAGCCTGCGGGCTTCGATTCCCAGCGGTCCGGGGAGTCGGAGCAAGCCGTGGATCCCATGGCTGATCGGCGAGATGGAGCAATGGATTGGATCAGCGAGCCGAACCGAAGAGTGGTCGAAGATCGAAATGACTAGCCCGAGCAACCAAGTCGCGGTCGTGATCCTGGCGGCAGGTCAGGGTACCCGCATGAAATCCCAGCGGGCCAAGGTTCTCCACGAGATCTGCGGCCGAAGCATGCTCGGGCACGTCTTCGCGAGCGCTGAGTCGCTCGAGCCTTCTCGCCTCGTGGTGGTGGTGGGTCGGGACTCCGGCCCGATCGAAAAGACCTTCGCCAATCGCTGCGACTTCGCCCACCAGGCAGAGCAGCGCGGCACCGGCCACGCCGTCCTCCAGGCGATGCCCCTGATCGAGAACTTCGAGGGTGACGTGCTGATCCTCTACGGCGACACGCCGCTGCTCCGTTCCTCGACCTTCCTGCGCATGTCCGACATCAAGCGCGAGACCGGTGCGGGCCTCGTGATGTTGACTGCCACCGGGGAGATCCCCGGACGCGTCGTGCGCGGTGGAGACGGGCGCATCGAGCGGATCGTCGAAGCCCAGGATGCGAGCCCCGAAGAGCTCGCGATCGATGAGCGCAACACGGGCGTCTATCTGGTTGGAATGGAGCTGCTTCGTGAGGGCCTCGCGAGCCTGAAGGATCACAACCGCCAGGGCGAACTCTACATCACCGACATCGTTGGACACGCGGTCGGCCAGGGACACGTTGTCGAGGCTCTCCTGCTCGAGGATGCGGACGAATGCCTCGGAATCAACACGCGCTCCGATCTCGCCGTTGCGACGGCCGTGATGCGCCGGCGGATCGCAGAGCGGCACATGGCTGCGGGAGTGACGCTGATCGACCCGGGGCAGACGTACATCGACGTCGGCGTCGAGATCGGTGAGGACACTCTCATCGAGCCCGGTGTCGTGATCCAGGGCGATACGACGATCGGACGGGACGTTCACATCAAGGCCCACTGCGTCATCGAAGACAGCCGCCTCGACGACGAAGTCGAGATCGGGCCGCTGGCCCGGTTGCGTCCGAACTGTCACCTGGGCCGCGGTGTCCGGATCGGAAACTTCGTCGAGATCAAGAACTCGAAGATCGGGCCCGGCACCAAGTCGGCTCACCTGACCTACATTGGTGACGCGGACATCGGAGCCAGGGTGAACCTCGGATGTGGCACGATCGTGGTGAACTACGATGGCAAGAAGAAGCATCGTACGACGATCGAAGACGGTGTCTTCGTCGGCTGCAACGCCAATCTGGTCTCGCCCGTGACCCTGGGCGAGAACTCATTCATCGCGGCCGGCTCGACGATAACCAGGGATGTCCCGGAGGATGCGCTGGGACTCGCGCGTTCGAAGCAGAGTAATCTCGAGGGCTGGGTCGCGAGGCGGGACGGCCGGGAGCCCACGAAGAGCAGGGCAGAGAAGAGCGGGAAAGAGAAGAGCAGGGCAGAGAAGAGCGGGACGAAGAAGAGCGGGAAGAAGGAAGAGGCCGGCTCCGAGACGAGCGACGAGGAGTAACGGGAGCTGCACCGCCGCGCAGGCT
>CBDUYG010000064.1:0-11188 GCA_965371385.1 uncultured Myxococcales bacterium
CGCTGGCTCACGCAGTAGTGCACGCCGTCCTGGGTCTGGAAGACCTTGCCCGCGCCGGCATAGATCTGGCGGGTCACCAGGAAGGGAATGAGCTGCTCGGCCAGATAGTAGAAATCCACGTCACGATCGACGAGGTAGTTCTCATGGCAGCCGTAGCTGTTGCCCACGAAGTCGGTGTTGTTCTTGAAGATCGAGAGCTTGCCGGGGATCCGCTCCTCGCGAATCTTCTCCTCGGC
This sequence comes from uncultured Myxococcales bacterium, assembly GCA_965371385.1. Taxonomy (GTDB): domain Bacteria; phylum Myxococcota_A; class UBA9160; order UBA9160; family UBA4427; genus CBDUYG01. Next base: position 237 of record CBDUYG010000064.1, read on the forward strand.
GTAGCGCTGAAGATCTTCGAGGATCCGCTCGCCGGCCTTGTCGAAGATGATCAGCTGCCTGGGCGAGGAACACTCGGGCGTGGCGTACTCGGGGTGGCAGCCGGTGTCCTGGTAGAAGCGCGCACCGTTCTCGAGGAAGACGTTGAGGAAGTGCTCGGTGGTGATCAGCTTTTCGAAGAGGAAGCGAATGGCCTTCTCGACCGGTAGCGTCTTCCGCCCCTCAGGGGTGAAGATGATGCCGTACTCGGTCTCGATCCCGTAGATTCGCTTCTGCACCGTGCTTCGCCTACACCCCTTCACGCGCACCTACCGGATGCTCGTCACGCCCGGTTGGCGCCCCCCTATGCGTCTAACATACCTTGTACTTCTTCGGCCGAAAGGCGCCGGAACTTGCGGCCGATTGTCGCACGTTCGAGCAGACAGACTTCGAGGGTACCTGCATCGAGGTCGCTGGTATCGCTGGTGCCCTGAGTGAGGGCTTTCAGGCCCAGCTTGGCCGCTGCCCCCTGGGACATGTCGTCTTCGTACTCGTCCCGAAGAACGCTCTGGACGTCGTCGACACTTCCACCTATCACGCAAAAGCCCTTGTGATCGCTGATGAAACCGTCGAACGTCACACGGTAGAGGGAGTTCTTCTCGTGGCCCGCGAGGGTATCATCGCCGACCTCGGCCACGATGATCTCGACCTCGAGGGGCTTCATCTCGCGCGTGAACACTTCGCCGATCGCCTGGGAGTAGGCATTGGCGAGCGCCTTTCCCCGCACATCGTCTCGGCTATAGGCGTAGCCCTTGGTGTCGGCGAAGCGCACTCCGATCTTCCGCAACTGGTCGAACTCCGAGAACTTTCCGACCCCGGCAAAGGAGATACGGTCGTAGATTTCGCCGATCTTCGACAGGCTCGTAGCGTTCTCGGCGATGAGCAGAACCCCGCTCTCGTATTCGATTGCGACGATCGACTTGCCCCGGGAGATTCCCTTGCGGGCGAACTCGGCCTTGTCGGCCATGACCTGTTCGGGAGAGACGTAGAACGGCATGCTCATGATCAGGCACCTCTGCGAATATTGGTCACGGATCGTTCTTCCATCAATCGGCGATAGATGGCATCGATCTGATCCTCGGAGACCGCCTCGATACCGTCCCTACTCGCGATGCGAATCATCGGGAAGATCTGACGCTGCAGATCGATACCGCCGGTGGCGCGATCCTGGTCGGCGGCATCCGTTAGAGCAGTGATCGCGGCACCGACCGCGTCGTCCCGGGATAAATCCCGGTTCCAGCTCTTCTTGAGTGACTCGCCGGCATAGAGCCCGCCCGAGCCCGTGGCTTCGTACTCCGACTCTTCGTAGCGCCCACCCGTGATGTCGTACTTCCACAGGCGACCCGCCTTGCGGCGCAGGTCGTAACCGGCGAAGAGCGGCACCACGACGAGTCCCTGCATGGCAGCGGGGAGATTCGCGCGAATCATCTGCCCGAGCTTGTTCGCCTTGCCCTCGAGCTCGAGCCCCTCACCCTCGATCTTTTCGTAGTGCTCGAGCTCGACCGAGAGGACGCGACCCATCTCGATGCACGGCCCAGCGGCTCCGGAGATCGCCATCAGGGAGTGGGAGTCGGTCGCGAACACCTTCTCGATATCCCGCGAGGCAACGCGATGCCCCTCGGTTGCGAGGCGATCCCCCGCAACCAGGACTCCTTCGGCGAATTTGAATGCGAGCACCGTCGTGCCCTCGGGAATCTGCACCCCCGACGAACTCGCCCACGATGAGAAGTCCGGCGCGAGCTCCGGATGGTCGGCCCGCAACAGCTCGAAGAAGCTGGACCCCTGATAGTTACCACTCTTCAGCACCGATCCCCCCTTCTCGTGCCGTGTCATCGGCAGCTCACTGCCCCCCACGCTGAACGTAGTTCTTGACGAATTCCTCGGCGTTCTCTTCGAGCACCGCGTCGATGTCGTCCACCAGGGCATCCATCTCGTCCTTCAGATCCTCGCCCTTCTTGGACAACTTCTGGCCGCCCTCACCCTTGGCGTCGGAGTCTTCGTCTCCCCCGCCCCCGCCCTGCTTCTGCTTCTGGGTGCTGTCCGCCGCCATGATCATGGAAGCCCTGTCGGCTCCGCCGATCATCTCGGCGATCGTCTTGCCGATCGTCTTGCCGATCGTCTTGCCATGGGTCGCAGACCCTCTCTCAATTCTCATCAAAAATCCAGCCATATGATCATTCCTCACTACCAGCGGACTCACGCCCGCAGATTTTTCACCAGCTCCGCCGCGTTCGCTGAACCATTCAGGAGCTCTTCGACGTGCGCTCGCGTGCCCTTCAAGGGCTCCGACATCATCACTCGTTTGACCGGCTGCCCCTCGACGCCGAAGGAAATCGAATCCCAGTTGACCCCGAATACCTCGCTGGGGTAGCGCCTCAGGCATTCGCCGCGGAAGTATGCGCGAGTATCGCTGGGCGGAGTATAGACGGCGGCGTTGATCTCATCGTCGCTGACGATCCGCTCCATCTTGTCCTGGCGCTCCAGCATGTAGTAGAGGCCCTTGTCGATCCGCGAGTCGTGGTATTGCAGGTCGAGCATCTGGATCTGGAGATCCTGCCAATCGAGGTTCTTGCGATCCATGAAGCCCTGGATCAGCGCACGCTTCGCCACCCAGTCGATCTCTCGGGTCAGCTCCATCGGATCGCGCGCCAGGCACTCGAGGACGTACTGCCACTTCTCGAGGACGTCGGCCGTGACTTCGTCGATCTCGTGAGTGGAGGCGTACTTGAGGGCGCACTCGAGGAACTCGGCCTGGATCTCTACGGCGGTGAGCTTCTTGCCGTTGTCGAGGGCAATCTTCTTCTTGCAGGTCGGGTCCTGGGAGACCTCCTTGATGGCTCGCACGGAGTCCCGCAACACGAGCCCACTCGGCAAGACCCCATCCTCGATCATGTTGAGCACGAGCGCGGTGACGCCATTGCGCAGGTAGATCGTGTACTCACTCATATTCGAGTCACCGACGATCACGTGCAGCCGGCGATATTTCTCGCGGTCGGCATGGGGCTCGTCGCGGGTGTTGATGATCGGCCGCTTCACCATCGTATCGAGGGCAACCTCGGTCTCGAAGAAGTCGGCGCGCTGGGACAACTGGTAGTCGCAGGGCTGGCCGCGGTTCTCGCTCCCCACCTTGCCCGCTCCCGCGTAGACCTGGCGCGTCGCGAAGAAGGGCAACAGGTGCTCCACGATCTGCTTGAAGGAGGTGCGGCGGTCCATCAAGTAGTTCTCGTGGCAGCCGTAGCTATTGCCCTTGCGATCGCTGTTGTTCTTGTAGATGAGCATGTCGGCGCCGGCCGGCAGGAGCGTGTTGGCCTCCCGGCGGCTCATCTCGATGATGCGCTCCCCGGCCTTCTCGTGCACCACCACGTCCCGGGCATTCGTGACCTCGGGGCAGGAGTACTCGGGGTGAGCGTGATCGACGTAGTAGCGCGCACCATTGATCAGGGTCTTGTTGCGGGCGATGTTTTCCTGCTGGTTCGGGGTGTACTTCTCACCGTCGACCTGGAAACCGCGCGCGTCGGCGAGCGGGTTCTCCTGCTCGTAGTCCCACAGGATTTCGCCGGCCGGGTCTTCGCGATAGGCGTTGACGATCAGTACACAACTGGAGATGGGGTCGAAATCAGGATCATTCTTGACGGTGATCCCGAATTCGATCTCTGTTCCCATCACTGTCGGAGTCGCCATCGGATGCCTATTACCCTATCTACTCTATCTACTCTATTACCCAACCAACCCTATCGCCCTGTCTACCATGTCGATCTGGTCTATCCGGTCGCCCCATCGCCCGATCAATCCATTACTCGGTGCTGCCCGGTCGCCTCGCTGCCCGTAGAGCCAGCGATCGAAACCGGCGGCCAGGACGATGTCCGTAGCCGCCGGAATTTCGAACTCGGCAACCCCGACTAGAGGTATTGCCCTGCACCCGAAACGGTCTCGATCGATTCTTCCTTCCGCTCTATTCCGGTGATCAACGTCCGGACGTTGATGATCCGCTCGCCCTTTCGACCGGAGATCCGCGCCCAGTCGTCGGGGTTGGTGGTGTTCGGGAGATCTTCGTTCTCCTTGAACTCCTGCTGCACCGACTCGAGCAGATCGTCGAGCGTGATTCCCGACTCCTGGTGATCGATCATGCGCTTCACGGCCTTGCGCTTGGCACGGGCCACGATGTTCTGGATCATCGCTCCGCTGGCGAAGTCCTTGAAATAGAAGATCTCGCGCTCGCCCTTTGCGTACGTCACCTCGAGGAACTTGTTGTCCTCGCCGGTGGCGTACATCCGCGTGATGACCTCGTCGATCATCTTGCTGCAGGCCGAGTCGGCATCGCCGTAGCGCGCGATCGTCGTCTCGTGGAGCGGCAGGTTCGGCGTCATGTACTTTCCGAAGATCTCGCGCGCCGCAGTCTCGTCCGGCCGGTAGACCTTGACCTTGAGATCGAGGCGGCCGGGGCGCAGAACCGCGGGATCGATCAGATCCTGGCGGTTACTCGCTCCGATCACGATCACGTTCTCGAGAGACTCGACGCCGTCGATCTCCGAGAGGAACTGGGCCACGACGGTCGCTTCCATGTCCGAGGAGATCCCGGATCCGCGCATACGGAAGAGGGAATCCATCTCATCGAAGAAGATCACCACCGGTACATTGCCCTCGGAGGCCTTGTCGCGGGCCTTCTTGAAGACTTCTCGCAGCTTGCTCTCCGTCTCACCGACGTATTTATTGAGCAGCTCCGGCCCCTTCACGTTCAGGAAGTAGGCGGTCGTAGACTCGCCGGTCCGCTCCTCGATCTTCTTGGCCAGGCTGTGAGCCACCGCCTTGGCGATCATGGTCTTGCCGCAACCGGGAGGCCCGTAGAGCAGGATTCCCTTCGGCGGCTTGAGATCGTACTCGGCGAAGACATCCGGGTGCAGGTAGGGAAGCTCGACCGAATCCCGCAGAACCTCGATCTGGTCACCGAGCCCGCCGATGTTCTCGTAGCAGACGTCCGGAATCTCCTCGAGCATCACCTCCTCGACTGAGGACTTCGGCATCTTCTCGAATGCGTACTGGGTGCGGGTATCGATCATGAGGTGATCGCCGACCCGGATCTTCTCCCTGCGCAGGGGCTCGGCCAGGGTCACGACGCGCTCGTCATCGGTGTGGCCCAGGATCAAGCAGCGGTTCTCGGAGATGAGATCCACCACCGTCGCAATTTCTCCGCGCTGAGTATAACCCGCCGGCTCGACCACGTTGAAGGCCTCGTTGAGAACGACCAACTGACCTTCTTCGAGCTGGAAGGGATCGAGGTTCGGATGAACGTTGACGCGCATCGCTCGGCCATCGACGACGATTTCGGCCGTGCCGTCCTTGTTGGGCCGGGTGAAGACGCCATAGGTGTTGGGCGGCGCGCAGAGCTTGTCGACCTCCTCCTTGAGGACCTCGATCTGCTGCTTCGCCTCCTGGAGCATGCCGACGAGCTTCTCGTTCTGGCGTTCGGCGTCCCGAACCTGCTGACGGGCTGCCTCGTGGCGCCGCCGCAGCGTCTCGTAATCCGCAACGACCCGATCGAGCCGCCGCCGGAATTCGTGTGAATCGCTGCCGAAGAAGCGCAAGGCGTCCTCGAGCTGCTCGATCTCGTTCTGGAAGGATCGCTCCTCGCGACTCGTTGCCGAATCCGGCTCACCACCGGATCGCGGACTTCCAGCGGGAGAAATCCTTCGCATCACATCACGGACGAAACCCTTGCGACCGGAACCTGAACCTGAGCCTGAATCATAATCGTTCATGCGCCCTCTCCTCGTCCACCGTTCCCATGGCCATCCTTTACACTCTTACTCTTGGGAACCTGCCAAGTGAAATGTGTTGCAAAGGGCGTGCCGCACTTCCGGAGAAGTTTCGGCAAACCCCTGGCACTCGGTTCTCACCTCTCACACCTCACCTCGACACCTGCGGGGGGGGGGCGCCCCATTCGAGTGGATCTGAACTTCATCTCTGGCTCGGAGTCATCCGCCTGCCCTGCTCCAGCCACCGCACAGCGAATGCGCGAAGGATGCGCAACAGCCTCGGACTCCGCGCTCAACTCCTCTCGATCTCGGCTCATGAGGAACACCGTGGCTGTCGGCAACTTTCAGGTGCAGCCACCAGCTGAGGGTCCACTCCATCTCCATAAACTGCGAACTTCTCGTTTTTCCGGGTCTTTTGCAAGTTATCGAGTTTATCAGCGCGCCTTTGGGTGTCAACAGAACGGGATTGCAATGATTCCTCTAAATTGCTGTTTTACAACGGCTCTCCGCTCAACCGCGAGCCGGAATGGGCCGGCTGGGTATCGCATCAAGAGGGGTCGACCGCTAAACACAGATGCGTGTCACAATTCCAGCGAGAACAGAAAAATGGCACTTGCCGCCAGATGAATCAATTCTGCCGATGAGGTGCAGCCTCGAGAGGCAGCCCCCTTTCGCCAGCTCGAAGAGCGTGGAATTTCCGTCTCGATCGTCGGGACGCCAACACCGGAATTCACCTGAGATCCCTCGAGGGAATGGAAGCCGTAGGGGCAAAGAGTAGAAAACACCGGGCCGACTGCGCGAAGAATTGCGAGGTGGGGATGCGAGCTCCATCACTCCGCGGGCACCAGATCAATCGCCATGACACCCTCGGGCACCTCGAAGACGAAGACGGAATCGGCGGGCGAGAGATTCGTCTCTACCTCGGAGAACGAGATTCGGGTGCGATTTCCGAAGAGGTCGACCACCTCGGACTCGAGAATCGACCCGTCCGCTCGTAAGACGCGCATCCCGAGCTGCTGATAGCTCGCGGGCTCCCTGGGCGTCAGCTCCAGCAGCAGGGTCCCCGCATCGTCGGGCTCGCAGTCCACCGCCCGGATCTCGAACGATTCTGCGAGCTTGCCATCGCCGAGCAGGAACGCGAGGGCGGCGCCGGTCAGGTAACCCTGAGTCACCGGCAGGCGCTGCACCTCTCCGGCAGCGGGATCGTAGAGCCAGAGGGTCTTGCCGTCGCTGACGACGAGGCTCGGAGTCGGAGTTTCGTACGACCAGCGCATCTTTCCGGGCTTCGCAAGCTGGACCACTCCCGCCGAAGGTGCGTCGGAACCCAACGTTGCGCTCCCGAGAGTGACCGACTGCGTCACCTGTCCGAATCGCGCCCGAAAGTCGGATACGGAGTCGTAATGGCTCTGGACTCGAGCCGCGACCTCGGCCGCGCAGTCCGGCGCCTCTCCACTCGAGGCACCGCGGTCGCCGCTTGGGGCAGGGGGATCGTCGGCGACCGCCTCGTTCGCAAGAACGCTCGCGATCAGACTCGCGATGAGGAGACGAGCGGTCAGCGAGCCTCTACTCCTCGTCATCATCCGCCGCGCGCAGGAAGACGTCTCGCCCCCGGGTCCCGACCTGGGGGCCCACCATCTGCTGGTTCTCCATCTCTTCGATGATACGGGCCGCACGGTTGTATCCGATCTTGAGACGCCGCTGGATGTAGGAGATCGAAGCGTTCCGCGTCTCCGAGACGATGGCGACCGCCTGGTCGAACATTTCGTCTACATCCTCGCCGCCGCCCGGAGCATCCGAGTCGCCGGGATCCGGCAGGTTCGAGAGATCTTCGTCGAAAACGGGCTTGCCCTGCTCCTTCAGGTGCGAGACGAGGTCCCCCACCTCCGTCTCGGTCACGAAGGCGCCGTGTAGGCGCTGGAGCACCGACGTGCCCGGCGGCAGGAAGAGCATGTCGCCGTTTCCGAGCAGATTTTCAGACCCCCGCTGGTCGAGCACGGTTCGCGAATCGATCCCGGACGAGACCTGGAAGGAGACGCGTGAGGGGAAGTTGGCCTTGATGACGCCGGTCAGAACATCGACGCTGGGGCGTTGGGTGGCGAGCACCAGGTGGATCCCCGCGGCGCGCGCCATCTGGGCCAGCCGCTGCAGGGACTCCTCGACATCCTTGGCGGCGAGCACCATGAGATCCGCGAGCTCGTCGATCACCACCACGATGTAGGGAAGGCGCTGATATTCGATTTCCTTCCCCTCTGCCTCGCCGGGCTTCGGCTTGAGCCGGAAGCTGGTGTTCCCGGCCGCCAGCTCGGCATCGACCTTCTCATTGAACTGCGTGATGTTGCGGACCTTCGTCGCGCTCATCATCTGGTAGCGCTCTTCCATCTTGCGCACGATGCCCTGGAGCGCGGCGGCCGCCCGTTTGGGATTCGTCACGACGTCGGCGATCAGATGCGGGATGCCCTCGTAGATCGAGAGCTCGAGGAGCTTCGGATCGACCAGCAGGAGCTTCAGCTCGTCGGGGCGCGCACGGCAGAGCAGCGAGCAGAGAAAGGCGTTGAGAAAAACGCTCTTGCCGGTGCCCGTCGCGCCGGCCACCAGCAGATGCGGCATGCGAGCGAGGTCGGCCACGACCGCGTTCCCGAAGATATCGTGTCCCATCGCCACCGTGAGGGTGTCGCTGCTCTTCCGAAACGTATCGGCCTCGAGCAGGCTGCGCAGGTAGACAGTGTCGCGCTGGGGATTCGGAATCTCGATCCCGACCACCGACTTGCCGGGCAAGGGCGCGATGATGCGGATCGAGATCGCCCGCAGCGCCATCGCGAGGTCGTCCGTCAGGTTGACGATGCGATTGACCTTGATTCCCGAGGCCGGCTCGTACTCGTACATCGTGATCACGGGCCCGGGGTGGACCCTCACCACGCGCCCCTTCACACCGAAATCCGAGAGCTTCTTCTCGAGGATCCTCGAGTTCATCAGCAGGCTGTCGCGATCGTACGTCCGCGTGCACTCGTCGGGCTGCTGGAAGATCGCGAGATCGGGCTTGACGTAGGGGCCGCTCGGGTCCTCGTCACGGAATTCGAACGTCTCCTGGGAAGGCTTGCGATGTGCGCTGCGCTCCTGCTCGTGATCGACGATATGCGGGGGCTCCGCGCTTCGGCTCCCCGGGACATCCTCTTGCTCTTCAGCCTCCGAATCGGAACCCGCTGCGGATTGCGTGGCTTCGGGGAGCGCGGGGGGCTCCCAGATCGAACTCTCCTGCTCTTCCTCGGCCGTATCGCCGCCCGCCTCTCCCCTCGCGTCGGCAGCCTCGGGCCTTCGCAGGCGATTGAATCTCCTGGTCAGGGCGAACGAGGGCAAACGGATCCAGCGTCGAAGCTCGCCCAGGCCGGCAACGACCAACCCGGCGGCGCGGGCAGAGACACGACGAAGCCCCTGCCAGATCGCGCTGCCTCCGCGGTGGGCAAGCCCGCCGGCGATCGCGCTCCCCGAACCGACTGCGGCCAGGGCACGGCCTGTGGAGATCCCGAAAACGCTCAATGATCCGAGCACGAGGAACCCGAAGTTGAGCAGCAACGCTCCCCAGCTGCTCAACAACATGACCTCGCCCGCGACCAGAAAGCTTCCCAGTCCACCCGCGAGCTCCGAGCCCAGGCGGCCCGGTGCCAGCACGTACAGGACCGGGGGCAGGCTCGCGAGCGCGATCAAGAGGAGAATCGCGCCGGGCCAGAAGCGGGAGCGCGGGTCGGGCACGCCCAGCCCCAGCACGAGGCGCCCTCCTACCCAGGCCGCACACGCGACGGCCACCGGGGCGCCCCAGCCGATGGCCCCGAAGAGCCAGCCCGCCAGGGTCGCGCCGACGACGCCGGCCCGGTTGACGACATTCGTGAACTCGAAGATGGGATCGGCGGGAGAGTAGGTCGCGAGCGCCAGGGTGCTCAGCAACGCCATTCCCAGGAGCCCGAGTCCGGCGAACTCGGTCGATACCCGTGACATGAAAGAGGAATCCGAGCTGGATCCCTTGCGTCGCCGTGAGGCCTTTGCTCTAGCCATGGAACACCCCGCAGAGGGGGGCCCACACCGCGTCGATCCATCTCGGGTCCTGGGCGTCCGCCCGGGTCGCTGCCCAAACTGGCTCGGCCCGACCGACCCGGATGCGAACGACAACACCCGCGACACCCGCGACACTCGCAGCACCATCGAAACCATCGACACTGAGGTGATGTTTCATGGATCCCCCACCCCCCGGAAAGGGAAACACCGAGAGGGTATCGGGGCGTACGAGAATCGCCACCGCAGCGAGCCTGGCGAGAGCCGGCAGCTCGCTCAGCCCGGCCCCCCGCAGGACTCCAGCCCTCGAAGGATCGCCTCGCGAACCTGCTTCTCGAGCTGCGGACGATCGGGGCTCCCCATTCCGGCGGTCGGAATCGGCTCTCCAAACTTCACGCGGACGAGACCCGAGTGGATGCCCCAGGAATCCTTGCACGCGATTCGTGCAGTACCGAGGATGCTGACCGGCACGATCGGGGCTCCCGCGCCAACAGCCATCTGGAAGCCACCGCTCTTGAAGTGCGAGAGCTGCCCCTCATCGTTGCGGGACCCTTCCGGGAAGACGAAGAGGCCCTGGCCTCCGCGAAGCATGTCGATCCCGCGCTGAAGGCTCGCCAGGACGAGGGTGCGATTTCCCCGATCGACGATCAGGTGCCCGCTCAACGCGAGAGCCCGGCAGGTCACTATTGACTCGGCAAGCGCGCAGCGGGATCATGGCGGCATCCCCTATCGCCCCCCAGACAGGGTCCCCACGGAGAACCATCATGGCAAGCGTCAACAAGGTAATTCTGATCGGCAACCTCGGCCGCGACCCCGAGATGAGATACACACAGAGCGGTCAGGCGGTCACCAATTTCACGCTCGCGACGACCGAGAACTGGACCGACAAGAACAGCGGGCAGAAGCAGGAGAAGACCGAGTGGCACCGCATCGTCGCCTGGGGAAGGACCGGGGAGCTCTGCGCCCAGTACCTGGCGAAGGGGCGCTCGGTCTACATCGAGGGACGGCTGCAGACTCGGGAGTGGGAAGACAAGGAAGGCATCAAGCGACACACGACCGAGATCACCGCCAACACCGTGCAGTTTCTCGGGGGCCCTCGTAGCGAGGGTGCGGGTGGA
>CBDUYG010000065.1:0-11097 GCA_965371385.1 uncultured Myxococcales bacterium
CTCTACTCTCTGGATCGTTCATCGCGATCCGCGACAGCGGGCCACGCTGGCCCGAGTCTCGGGCGCAGGGGACGAAACCATCCTCGGCGCGCCCTCGGACGAAATCTTCGATTCCGCCAGCCCTGCCGATATCGTCCTGCTCGCCCCCAGCGGGGACTTCGAGATCGAGCTCGAGTTCGCCCACCGCTACAGCCCGCGGCTCCCCCAATGTACCTGGATCCTGCTACCCGAGGCCGGCGACCTGGACGAAACTCGCCGGCTCTTCGACAGCCTCCCCGCGCGCTTCCTTCGCTTCCCTCCAAAGCCCGGCCCGCTTCGACGTTTCATGCACGAAGCGGCTCATCGGCGCCGGGCGGACTCCCTCTCCAAACGACGAGGACGCGACCTGCTCGCGTCCCGCTTCTCGCGCTGGTTCGGGGGAGTCGAGCTGCCCGATCTTCTCCGGACCCTGAATCCGAGCCTCTCCCACCTGCCGCTCTTGATTCGAGGCGAGCCCGGCAGCGGACGCGGGCTGATGGCCCGTTACGTCCACGCCTTCGGAAGCTCGGACGACCTGCCCCTGCGCCACATTCCCTGCGGCGGAATCGAGAGCGTCGAGGAATTGCTCCTCTCGATGGATCACGACGAAGTCGGTGGGCCCGGGTGGAGACGCACGATCTGGCTCGAGAACGCCCACCTCCTGCCCTCCTCGCTTCAGAGTCGGGTCCGCGACTGGATCGAGTACGGACTTCCGGATGGCGTCCTTCGCTCGTCGAAGCTGCGCTGGATCGCCTCGGCGAACGACGAGAGTCTCCTCGACCTCGACGGCTGGGAGCCACAAGCCCCTCGCCTCGATCACGGGCTGGCCGAGGCGCTCTCGGGTCTCACCCTGTGGCTTCCGCCCCTGCGCGAGCGGCTCGAGTGGATCGAATCCTTCGCGACCGATACCGCGCAGGCGTGGTCCCAGATGCAGGGCGGGCATCGCCAACGATTCTCCGAAGCCGCAATCGAGGAACTCATGTCTCACCCATGGACGGGAAACATGGGAGAGCTCGAGAGCGTGCTTCAGCGCAGCCTGGCGTTGACGAGCGCGGGTGTCCTCGAGCCCCATCATCTGCACTTCCTGTACCAGGCCGGCTGGGCTCTCCCCAACCCCGTCCCCGCCTCCAGCAGGGCGAACGAATCGCGGGATCACAGCGAACCGACCGCGCAGATTTCGACCTCGCCGACGCCCCTCATCGAGCCCATCGGGCGTGCCGTCACCCCGCCGCCGTACGCCCCCGAGCTGACGCCTGCCCCGAGAGGGCGAATGGCACGCGCACCCGAAGCACCACCTCCCGTGACCGAAGCAGCGCCCATCCAGCCCTTCGACTCCAACCCGGAGCCATCGGCCGGCATGCTCCGGCACACTGCGCCCGCAGGGCCTTCATCTGCAATGCCTTCCACCCCAGCGCCTCCCTCGCAGAAAGACCCCGGCGAAGAGGCGCTGGAGCGCCTGCTCGCTCCCCTCGATGGCCCCGCTCCGGCTCTGCCACAGCAGACCGCGAGCGCACCCCCTTCCCGGCCGGCGCCCCGTCTCCCCCAGGTCGAAGAGGAGCCCCTCCAACGGCTCGTTGGAGCCCTGGCTCACGAGGTGCGCAATCCCCTGGTCTCGATCCGAACGTTCTCCGAGCTGCTCTCGGAGAACTTCGACGACGCCGAATTTCGCGACCGCTTCGCGAAGCTCGTCAGCGCTGATGTACGCAGAATCGAGCGCGTCGTGACGCGGCTCCAGAGTCTCTCCGAAGTGCAGAGCGGCAAGCGCGAGCCCGTCGATCTCGTCCTGCTGCTCGATCGCCTGCTCGATGAGCAGCGGGAGCTGATCGAGGAGCGAAGCCTTCTCGTCCTCAAGGAGCTCGATCGCAGTCAACCCTATGTGATGGGAGATCCGGTTCAGATCGAGCGAGCCTTCCTGGGTTTGATCGAAAAATCACTCTCGACGGTTCCGGAGCGCGGAGACGTCTACATCGCATCGAAGTACAATGCGGCGGGCCTGCGGGGCGAGGCGTCGGTGCGCGTACTGATGCGTTACCACAACCCCAACGCACCGCGCAGGGAGCTCGGGAACCTCGAAGAAAGCATCTGGATCGAGGGCGTGACACCCCCCGAGGCTTCTCTCGATCTCCTGATCGCCGAAGCGATCGTGCGTGCTCAGGACGGGGTCCTCACCCTCGATACCACCGACACCCAGGAGACGGTGATCGCCGTCGATCTGCCCGCCCCGGCGCGCGGCTGAGGCCGAACCCGGACCTCGACTGAACGCACGAGCCTCCGGCAATCAAGCGTAGGCGATCAAGCATAGAAGTCGCCGAACCGATCGATGAAGTCGCCCAGCTGATCGGCCGGCAGGTTATTGATCCCCGCCGCCGCCTTGCGCCCGCCCCCGGTCGGGAAGGAACGACAGATTTCATCGGCCCCGACCCTGTTCTCGAGGGGCGCACGGACGCTCACGAGATAGGTCCCATCAGCGCGCTCGGTGATGACCGCGTGTCCTCGTGCAGGCGCCCGATTGGCGAGCTCGTTACTGAAGACACCGCTCGCCCGGCGCGCCCAGGGCTCGTCGGGGAGCATGTAGACCGCCGAGGAGTCGGACTCCCGAAGGGGACGCAGGTCGCGCGCGCTCCCCATGTCGTCGTGATATCCGGTCTCGAGCCTTTCGAAGGCCTCCTTCGCATCTTCGATGAAGGCGAAGGGGCTTGCGAAGGGACGCACGAGCGCGAAGAGCTCCGCCGGAGGGAAGTGGAGATCCTCGAGACTCGCCCCGTAGCCGTTGTAATTGAGATAGATCCCCAGGCTCTCCATCACCCCGACGCGATCGGCCGACAGGCCCAGGGGAGCGACCAGGGCCTCGGCGCTGGCCTTCAGGTTGTCCCCGAACGCGCCCACGACCGCCCACTCGATGAAGGCTCCGTCGAGGTGACGATTGACGAGAATGCTGGTGCAGACGTCCGAGCTCGTGTCGATGCTGGCGCTGAGGTTGTCGAAGTCGGGGATCTCGCCGGCGAAGTGGTGGTCGAAGTACCTGACTCGAGCTCCTGCCTCGAGGGCGGCGACGAGGGCCACGCGGTTCTTGTCGAGGGAGATGTCGAGCACCGTGACATCGTCCTCCCCGCTGATCCCGGCCTGCTCCACCAGGGCGATGTCGCGCTTCACTCCGGTGACGAGCCGGCTCTCCGCAGGCTCGGCATTGCGCAGCTGGGTCAGGGCGCAGATTCCGTCCGCGTCTCCGTTGAAGATGTCGATCCTCGCCATGGCTCCTTCCTCGCTCGTCCCTCGTGGTTCCGGTCGGCCCAGCCGGCCGGGGCTGTCGATGCCCGATCGCGGGGGAAGTCAGGGTCGCGCGGAACCTTCAGCGACACAAGACGAGACGAGCGGTCCCTCGCGTGTGTCGCCATGGAAGGACGAACGTGCGAGAGTTCTGCCGCGCACCCCGGCTGCGACGCTCGACCTCGATTCGAGTGCAATTCGAGCGCGCGAAAACCCCCGAGAGTTCCAAAGGAAAGGAAGACCATGAAGCTGCTCAACTCGATCGGCCCGAACCCGCGCCTCGTTCGCATCTTTCTCGCAGAGAAGGGGATGGAGATCGAACTCGTCCCGGTGGATCTGATGGAAGCCGAGAACCGGCAGGGACCCTATCTGGAGAAGAACCCGACGGGTCAGCTCCCCTGCCTCGAGCTCGACGACGGCAGCTTCCTCCCGGAGACGGTCGTGATCTGCGAGTACCTGGAGGACATCCAACCGCAGCCGCCGCTGATCGGTAGCAACGCCGCCGAGAGGGCCGAGACCCGGCTCTGGACCCGGCGCATCGAGCACAAGATCACGTCGCCGATGTCGGACGGCTTTCGCTTCAGCGAAGGACTGCCGCTCTTCAAGGATCGCATCCGCACGATGCCCCAGGCGGCAGACGACCTGAAGGCACTGGCTCGCGAAGGGCTCGAATGGCTCGATGGTCAGATCGGGGGCCGGAAGTACATCGTGGGCGATCGCTTCAGCTTGGCCGACGTCGTCCTCTTCGCGTTCCTCGAGTTCGGAGGCGGGATCGGCCAGGCGCCCGATCCCTCGCTCAAGAACATCGCGAACTGGTACGCGCGCGTGGCGGCCCGGCCCAGCATCGAGGCGAGCCAGTAGACATCAATCGGATAGGGGTGCGCCCGGGTCTGGGTCTGGGTCTGGGTCACCGATCACGTAGCCGAGCGCCTCGAGCTGCCGGCGCAGATCGGGATCGTCGACGACCTTCGGGACGGCGCGCACCTGCTCGCGCGCCTGATGCGCAAGGGTGGCTTCGAGTCGCAGCTCCAGCTCCCGGGCTTTGCGGGGATGTCGAGCTGCGAGGTTGTTCGTCTCGCCCGGGTCTTCTTCGAGGTTGTAGAGGACCAGGGGCTCCTCGGCGAGGTGACGCTTCCCGTCCGGGTACTCCTTGATGATCTTCCACGGGTAGTCGATCAGGCTCTTGAGCGTGAACATCTCGCTCACGATTTCCGTCGCCCCGGCGGCATCCTCCGGCGCGCGGTCATCCAGGCTCTCGAAGGGGAGCAGGCTGCGGCCCATGAAGGACTCGGGGACCGGAAGGCCGGCGAGATCGAGCAGCGTTGGAGCGACGTCCATGAGATGAACCCGGCGCGCGACCCGAAGCCCCGACGAAGCGTGCCCCGGCACGCGCCAGAGCAGGGGAACGTGAAGCACCTCATCGTAGACGGTGAACGAGTGGGTGACGTTGTCGTGCTCCCAGAACTCCTCCCCGTGGTCGGAGAGCACGACGAGAATCGTGTCGTCCCAGAGCGACATCTTCTTCAGCAGCGCCACGAGCCGTCCCACGTATTCGTCTGCGTATACGATGCCGCCGTCGTAGAGCGCCACGATCTTCGCCTTGTCGGCTCGGCTGAGCGCCACCTGGCCCTTGAAATTCTTGTGCGGGAAGATGCCGCGAATCTTGCTCAATATATTGAGGGTGTCCGGTCCGGTGACGCGGCCCCGGTACTCCGGAAGGAACCGTTCGCTGTAGGGCGGCACGACATCGTAGGGGTGATGGATGTCGAAGGAGTGGAGGAAGACGAAGAAGGGTTCGCGGTGGTTCTCGCGCAGCCACGATTCGAAGAGGGGAAAGGTCGCAGAAAAACCCTCCTCATCCTCGACGTAGTGCTCGTAGCCCCGTGCGAGACCGAAGCGCCTGGAGACGTTGCCTCCTCCCGTGAAGCCCGCCGTCCGGTAGCCGGCTTCGCGAAAGACCTGCGGCAGGGATGTGAAACGCCGCCGCGCGTGGGATGCGAGCCGCGACTGATAGAGGGACCGATGGGAGGGCTGGGTCGCGGACGCGGGCGCAATCGCCCAGTCGAAGACGATGCTCTCGCTCGCCAGGGCGTCGAGATGCGGGCTGGTGTCCCTCGAGTATCCGTAGAGGCCGAGATGATCGGCGCGAAGGGTATCGAGGGAAACCAGGATGACGTTGGGGGGGCCTTGCTCTCTCTCCTCGCTGCAGCCGATGGGGAGGAGCGATGCCGCGATCGCGGAGACGCACGCGATGAGCGCACGAACACGCGAACGAACGCGCAGGAGCCCGGGCTCGAACTTCATGGGGCCGGATCGTAACACGACTCGATTGTTGCACAGACTCGAGCACGGACGCGGCTCGGCGTTGCGCGCACGCGCGCTCAGGAAGACGTCGTCTCCGACGGCCAGTGGGCGCGCAGAAAGGGAGCGATCTCGCGGCCGAATGCGATCAGTTGCAGACGCGCGGTCGACTCGTCCGTGACATCGCCCAGGGGCATCGAGATTCGCACCAGGGAGCCGTCTGCGCGGCCGGTGTCGAGACGACTGATCAGCCGATCGACCGCCTGGTCGAACTCGCCGATCATTCCGGCCCGTCGATTGGATTGATACCAGAAGTGGACCAGCCGGCGTTCGCCCTCGCGCTCCACCAGGAGCTCGTTGACGCGGCCCACCTCTCCATTGTGAACATCCACGACCTCGCTGCGCTCGATACTCCAGCCGTTGCTCGGATAACAGACCCAGGGCGTATGTTCGGGCCGCCCGCCCCTCTCGGTCCCGTAATAGCCGACGTAGAGCCAGACCACTCCGACCATGGGATGACCATAGATGCGCTGCACGTGGAAGTCGGCGTCGAGCATCTCGGCGACGTCGGTCGGAATCTCCAGGTCTGCACCCTGCCAGCGATCGAACTCGAGGGGCAGACTCGCAAGATCACTGGGGTCGACCTCGAAGGGTGGACGGAGCTGCAGCTGCCACGAGAGGGCGCCCACGGCCAGCAGGAGGATCCCGAGGATCGCCGACTGGGCCTTTTCTCCGAGCAATTTCAAGCGCTACTCCATACATCGGGCAGGCGAAGACACGTCGGCGAGCCCTGGGGTGCCGGGTGCGTCCCCCCACTCATCGACCGGCCTGCATGCCCACCTGAGATCGACCGCCCGACTCCAGCCGCCTGGCGAGCGTAGCGCCGCAGCCCGGGAGCCTGCCTCGAGCGGGTCGCGGAGCACCGCAATAGGTTCCATTATTCTGGAGCCCGGCGCCAAGGCCCGATCCCACCTCCGGCCACAGGTCGCGGCCGGACTGAAGTGAATATCCGAAATCCGGGGGTCGCGATTTCGCACCCGTGTTAACTTGATGCGAATGCAGCGAGTACTCGTCGTCGACGATGAGGTCGGGGTCCGCGAATCCCTGCGAATGGTCCTGAAGTCCCACTTCGATGTCACCACCGCGGGCGACGTCGAGACCGGGCTCCAATCCATCACGACTGCGGTTCCAGACCTCGTCCTGCTCGATCTCGTGATGCCCGGACGCAGCGGGATCGAGTTCCTGCGCGAGCTGCGCGAACGTCGGCTCGAGCTGCCCGTCGTGGTCCTCACCGCCACCAATACGATCGATGCCGCCGTGACGGCCATGAAGGAAGGCGCTGCGGATTTCATCACCAAGCCCTTCGAGCTCGAGGCGCTGCGCCTCAAGGTCATCCAGCTCCTCGATCACCGATCCCTCAAGGAAGAGGTGGTTCGCCTGCGCGAAGAGGTGCGGGGACGTCAACAACTCGGTGGCATGATCGGCCGCAGCCCGGTAATGCTCGACTTGTTCCGGACCGTGGAGCGAATCGCGGAGTCGCGCGCCGGTGTGCTGGTCACGGGCGAGAGCGGGACGGGCAAAGAGCTCGTCGCCCGCGCGATCCACGACCTCGGGGATCGCAGCGGCTCTCCCTTCATTGCGGTGAACTGCGGGGCGATCCCTCACGCTCTGATGGAGAGCGAGCTCTTCGGCCACGAACGCGGCGCCTTCACGGGGGCGAGCGAGCGTCGCATCGGTCGTTTCGAGGCCGCCTCCGGTGGTACGCTCTTATTGGACGAGATCGGCGAGCTCGATCCCAGCCTGCAGGTGAAGCTCCTGCGGGCGATCCAGGAGAAGCACATCGAGCGCGTCGGGAGCCCGCACTCGATCGGGGTCGACGTGCGGATCATTGCCGCCACCAACCGCGACCTCGAGCATGAGATCGGCGCGGGGCGATTCCGCGCGGATCTCTTCTATCGGATCAACGTCGTCTCGGTACACGTCGCACCCCTGCGTGAGCGGCGAGAAGATGTACGCCTGCTGGCCGAGGCCTTTCTCGAGCGTGCGAGCCGGGAGTACGGCCGCGAGATCCGCTTCTCGCGCGAAGCCCTCACGGCCCTCGAACACTATGCCTGGCCGGGCAATGTGCGTGAGCTGGAGAACGCGGTCGAGCGCGGAGCCGCGCTCTGCGACGGGGGCTCGATCGGCTTCGAGGATCTCCCCGATGCGATCTGCAACGCGGGCCGGAGCGACAAAATGCGCGAGGCCTGGCGGGTCGGGGGCGCGGGCTTCGAGGAGACGGTCTCGCGCTTCGAGCGCGAGATCATCCTGGAGGCACTCGAGCGCGAGCAGTGGAATCAAACCCGCACCTCCGAGGCCCTGGGAATTACGCGCAGGGTTCTCAAGCTCAAGATGGATCGCTTCGAGATCGTCCCGCCCGAGCGGAGCTGAGCCCCGGCGATCCGCGGGCGCTGGGGACGTCCGAATGTTCAGCCGAGAACACTGTTTGACTGATGTCGTTCCTTCTGGAACATTCCATATTTCCATATCTGTTTCCGATACTTACGCCGAACGCCCGCGAAAAGCGTTCGATCCGGAACTTTCGATCCCATCGGATCGGGATCGGTCCCCACCCCCATGACTGGCGTTTTCTTTTTGTTTTCCAATGACTTGGATAAATTCGTGCACCGAGATGAAAAACTGGCATGGCCCTTGCTGTAAAGACTCGTCATGGAGACGCCGCCCGGCTGCGATACGGACACTGAGGATGCCCCCCGACCCCCGGTGATCCTGGTCGTGGACGACGAGAGAGGGCCGCGGGAATCGCTGCGCATGATTCTCTCGGGCAGGCATGAGGTCCTGACCGCGTGCGACGGCGGCGAGGCCCTCGAGATCCTGAGGAACACCGAGGTCGATCTCGTCACGGTGGACCTCAACATGCCGGGCCTCAAGGGCGACGAGCTGGCCGGGATCATCCGGGATGAGAATCCCCAGATGGAGATCATCATCATCACCGGCTTCGGGACCCTGGAGACGGCGGTCAACGGAATCCGGCGCGGGATCTGCGACTTTCTCACCAAGCCCTACGACGTCACCGAGGTCAATGCGTCCGTCGAGCGTGCCCTCGAGCGCCAGTCGAGCCGACGGCGACTGGTCCACTTCCTCGAGGGAATCGGTGCGCTGGTGGGACGGGATCAGACCTCGGGCGACATCCTGAACGCGCTGGAGACCAACGAAGAGCTCCGGATGCGGCTCCAGCGACTCCTCTCCGAGCCCGCTCTCGCGCATCGTGCCCAGAGCTCCAGCAAGCTCGACCCCAACACCATCGAATTTCTCGAGTTGCTCGCCGAGACCGTCGAGAGTCATGACCCCGGAATGCGGGGACACGCCCAGCGGGTTTCGTTCTACGTGGGCCTGCTCGCCGATCGCCTCTGTCTCGGAGCGGCCGCGCAACAGTTCGCTCGCGTCGCGGCCTTCCTCCACGACATCGGAAAGGTCGGCTTGCCAGCCGGCACCCTGCACAGCGACCAGCCCCTCACCGGGGCAAAGCGAGAGGCCGTCGAAGAGCATCCCGCAATCGCAGAGCGGCTCTTGCGACCCCTGATGCTCCCGACCGCCATCGTCGGCGCTCTACGGCACCACCACGAGCGCTGGGACGGCGAGGGCTACCCCGACCGCCTGAAGGGCGAGGAGATCCCTTTTCTCGCCCGCATCGTGAGCGTCGCCGACGCCTTCGACGCGATGGTCTGCGAGTCCCAGGCTCAGCACGCGCGCAGCCGGGACGAGGCGGTCGATGAGCTGCGCCGTGAATCGGGCAGGCAATTCGATCCGAGCCTCGTCGACGTCTTCTGTTCGATCGTGGACATGGGGACTCGCGACCTGTTGGACCTCGATCAAAAACCGGACGCCGGCGAGGAGCACGAGTTCGCCGAAATCAACCTGAGGGAGAAGCTGGCATGATGCACGTCGTAGATCTACACGCACGAGCCCGGGAACTCGAGAACGCACGACTCAGAGCCGAGCGGCACGAATCGATCCGGCTGATCGACTACTCGCCCTTTCCCCGCGCCCGGCTCGATCGGGGTCCCCGCGCGGGGCTGTCGATCAACGAGTCGGAGACGGGGCTCTGCATCGCTGCCAGCGAGCGGATCGAACAGGGGGAGCTCATACGGGTGTTGGTTCGCGGAATCGACGGACGACCGGTTCGCGACGTCGTCGCTCGGGTGGTGTGGTGCAGACCGTCGGACGACGGCCGCTACCGCGTGGGTCTCGCGCTGCTGCGCGAGGGCAAGCCGCGGATGTTGCGAGTTCGCCCCAGGGCGGAGCATCGGGACAGCGTCGTCACGGCATAGAATTCTCCGCGCTTCGGCGCGAGACGCAGGGGGAAGATTCGAAAGGATCCAATTAGGGGCCGGCAATGATCATTCGGGGGGATGGTGCCGGCTCCCAGAATCAAGGAGGGGGCCGGTGATCATTCGGGGGGATATCACTGGCTCCCATTCTTGACTCCCCTCCAACCCCGAGTCCCCAGCTCGATGTTCTCACGAATCAGCGCGTCTCTCCAACAGACGTAGCGGCCTCGGCGGGCTAACTTTCTCCCATGTTCGGAATCGGCCCTCTCGAGCTGGTCTTCATCTTCGTCGTTGCGCTCCTTGTCTTCGGTCCGAAGAAGCTCCCGGAGCTCGCGCGTACCCTGGGCAAGGGCCTGGCGGAGTTCCGTCGGGCGTCCAGTGACCTGCGCCGCAGCATGGACTTCGAGATCGACTCCAAGACGTTCGAGGACACCTCGGCGCCTGCCCAGACCGGCTCGCCTCATATCGTCCCCGAGCCGGGCAGTGCACTGGACCGGCTCGAAACCGAGAGCCAGGACTCGCGTCATCCGGCGGCGACGCAGGTCTCGCAGGCCGACGAGCAGGCCGACTCCGGGGGGGACGTCGAGGGCCACGAAGCACATCCCGAGTACGAGCCCAGTATCGACGTGAGGATCGAGGTCGAGACCGAAACCGATCCGCTCCCCCGCGACAAGGAGGGGGTGGCACCCATGCCGGCCCCGCGTGCGCCCGATGCCGGGCCGCCCGAGGACACGAAGCAGGGCGCGGAGAAGAGCGCAGGAAAGGCGGGCGGGGACGTCGAGGGTGGCTGATCGTGAGCTGCCCATCACCGAGCACCTCGCCGAGCTGCGCAAGCGCCTCTTCTGGGTGCTCATCACCTGGGTCGTCTGTGCCGGCGCGTCCTTCGCGTGGGCGGAGCAGATCTTCGAGATCCTGCTCGCTCCCGCAACGGGCGCGCTCGGGATCGACGCAAAGCTGCAGTCCATCGCCCCAGCCGAGATCTTCTTCACCTATGTGAAGTCGGCTCTTCTATCGGGCTTCGTCTTCGCCCTGCCGGTGATCTTCTGGCAAGCCTGGGGCTTCGTCGCACCGGGTCTCTATACCAGCGAGAAGCGTTACGTCGTCCCTTTCGTCTTCTTCTCCACGCTGCTCTTCGCGGGCGGCGCGTTCTTCGGTTACACGATCGTATTCCCGATCATCT